>NZ_JANSIG010000004.1:55630-63403 GCF_047461975.1 Synechococcus sp. R55.3
GCCCGACCCGCTGGATTTTCTGCCAAATCGAGGTAGGCTTTCCGAGCGGCCTCTCCGTGAATCCACAAGTCTCGGACGGTGGCCGCCACGCTGGATCCCCCTGAGCCACGCGGATAGCGAATGTAGTCGAAAAGGATCCCATCCGGCTGTCGCTGTAGGATGCGGCGGACTAACTCGGCAAAATCCCGCCGTGCCAAGGGATGAAAGGGATCCACAAATACCTCGCCAGGACTGCCCAGGTCTTCCGAAAGGGCTGTAGCGGGATCCAAGACGGTGGTGATGCCGCGACCGTTGCGGGCCAGGGCCACCTGTCGATCGGGCCGTTGTCCGTAGCTGTAACCGAAATTGAGGGAAAACACCCAGGCATAGGCAGATAAGCCGCGGCGTCGTGCCGCCTTCAGAGCCAGATCCAACAAGTCGGCGTTGGGCTGTAAGCTGGGCCAGATCCCCCCTGCGCCATCCGGCAAAATAGAGCGGCCATCGTAAAAGGTCTCGATAAAGACGCGGTTGTAGCCCAGGTTCACTACTTGGTCGAATACCTGATCCAACACGCCCGGATTGGCATCACAAGGGTGCAGACGTACCCAAATGGCCTGGATCTGGGGCCAGCGTTGGCTGCGGCAGGCAATCAAGGCGGCACGATGCTCGTCCAAAATCTGCGCGTATTCGGCCCAGGCGACATCTGACCGGTTGGCCTGTTGGCGCAGTTGAGACTTGCGGGCCACTTCCGCAGGCGGTTGCTGACAGAAGGCATTGAGCAGGGATCCCGCCGGTTCCTGGCTGCCCTGAAGCCGAGAACCAGAGCCCGGGAAAAGAAAACGGCCCGGCCCCAGAAATTGGGCATGGGCTGCGATCCCCCATCCCAGCAATATCAGTGCGCCTAGCACACCCGCAAGCCAGCGGATCCCTTGGTTTTTCGGCAGTCTCAGCACCCTCAACCTCCACCGAGAATGGCCCCGATCGTACTCTTCTCCTGCCCAGAGAGCGGCTATTGGAAAAAAACAGCCGCCTGTGCCCAGACTGGCGCAATCCCTTGGTCGATCTCTACCTTAAGTCCGAGTGGTAGGGGGTTGCTCTTCGGTTTTGCCCCTTTCGCCACTGTGACCGTTAGCCAGGTTCTCCTAGGGATCTCGCCAAAAGGCATAGATTAGAGCTTATGATTTAGTAGTAAACCTTTAGCTTTTCTTGATGTCCATGAAGGCCATTACCCTGCATCAACTGCAAATCTTCGAGGTTGCCGCCCGCCACCTGAGCTTTACCCGCGCTGCCGAAGAGCTCTACCTGACCCAACCCACGATTTCCATGCAGATCAAGCAATTGAGCAAAGCCGTGGGGTTACCGCTGTTTGAACAGGTGGGCAAGCGGCTGTATCTCACCGAAGCGGGGCAAGCTTTACACCAAACCTGCGAGAAGATTTTTGAACAATTGAATCAATTCGAGATGACCCTTGCCGACCTGAAGGGGTTAAAGCAGGGACGGCTGAGCATTGGAGTGGTCACCACTGCCAAATACTTTATTCCCCGTCTTCTGGGGCCATTTTGTCAGCAGTATCCCGGCATCGACGTAGCTCTCAAGGTGATCAACCGCCAGCAGGTTTTGGAGCGGATGAGCAACAACATGGACGATCTCTACGTGATGGGGATGCCGCCAGAAGATCTGGACGTGGTGGCACAACCTTTTCTGGAAAATCCCTTGGTGGTGATGGCCCCCATTCATCATCCGCTGGTGGGCCAAAAGGGGATCCCTCTGGCGCGCATTGCCCAAGAACCTTTTTTGGCCCGTGAACCCGGCTCCGGCACCCGCATGGCTGTAGAGCGGCTCTTCGACAAGCATAACCTGAAACTCAACATCCGCATGGAGATAGGCAGCAGCGAAGCCATTCGCCAGGGCATTGTGGGTGGATTGGGCATTTCGGTTTTGTCTCAGCATGTGTTGGCCTTGGGGGGGTGGCAGCATCATCTGGCTATTTTGGATGTGGAAGAGTTTCCCATTCGGGGGTTCTGGTATTTGGTCTATTTGCGCTCTAAGCGTCTTTCGGTGGTGGCCAAAGCTTTTGCCGACTTTCTTCTTTCCCAGGTTTCTCAAATGGAGCTGGACTTTGTGGCTAAAGAGCAGCACAAATCCAATTCAAATCCCAATCCAAATCCGCTTTCCAGCAAAGAGGCTGAAGCACAGCCGAGAGCTCTTGCCGCAACCCCCGGATCCCCTCAAAGTCGTGAGTGAACAATACTCGCAAAAACCCCAGGTAAGCCCGCGCCCACTCGTCTTCCGGATCCAGCTCGACGATCTGTTGAAAATGCAACTGAGCTGCTTCTGGTTGTAACAGCACCGCCAACAGCAAGCCCAGTTGGTAGTGGCTTTGGATTTGCTGGCTCGGTTGGCCTTGGGCAGCAGCCTGTTGCCGTTCCCCCTCCAGCAGTTGCCGTACCAGGATGCGATCTGGATCCGTCAAAAAAGTCGGGTATTGCAGGGTTGTCCAGGCATTGAGATAAAGGGAGAGGGCCTGCAGATCCCCAGCGGCAGCAGCTCTGGCCGCCTCGCGGAGAGGAAACAAGGGATCCGTTACAAGGGGGGATCCCTCCTTCGGGAAGCTCGACAGGGATCCTCTCCAGGGTTGGCGTAGGGAATGGCGGGTCCCTTTGGGCAACTGCCATTCCAGGTGGAGAAGGCCACCTCTTGGGAAGTCGGTTGTGGGCAGCGTCAAGATCTCTTCCACCAGCCAGCCGCCTGTTGAGTTGAGCTGCAGGCGATTCTGCCCCAGCACCCAGGCCCGCTTCTCCAAAACCCGTCCTTGCCCATCTTCCAGCCGCGCCCAAACCAGCGTCTGGGCCAAGTTCTGAGCTGGGCCTTGCCAGCGTAACTTCCAGGCGGGGATCCCCAGCTCCAACAGCGCCTCAACCTCCACCAGCTCCACCTCCCCAGCTTCCAGAGGCCACTTCTGCACCGTCACTCTTGGCATGCGAGGGAAGTAGGTGTGCAGCCGACCCAAGGTAGGCAACTCCACCGCCGGATCTTGTCGCCAGTCTGGGCTGCTGCGCAGGTGCTGCCGGATCTGCTCCTTAGTCGGGCCATAAGGGCCAATAATTCCCTGTTCCCCTTCCGCATCCACAAACCCATCCAGCAAGGAGAGCTCCAACTCCGGCCAGGGGGTTTGCCCGGCAGCGCGGAACGTGACCGGCCAGCGCTGGAGAGCTGCTAAGTAGGTGAGGGTTTCGGAAGAGATCAGCTCTGTATTGGGGAGAACTCCCAACGTGGTGGTCAAGCCTGGCTGGATCAAGGATTGGATCCACTGCGTCAGCTCCTGTGTGGGGTGCTGCCCCTGCCAATGCATTTGGATCCCCGTCCACAGAGGGGCCACCCCTGGGGTGAGGGGCCGACCCAAATTGGCCAAGGCCAAGCAGCCCAGAACTAGCCCTGCACAGACTCCCCTTTGCAAAGCCCACGCACCCCAGCGTTCCTCCAACCACCGGCAAGCCTTTTGGATCCCGCCTGCTGATAACACCGCCAAGAGGGGCAGCAAAGGTAGGGTGAAGCGCACATCTTTGATGTCCACCAGGGTGTAGAGAAGGTAGCCCGAACCGTAGGTGGCCCACAAGACTGCCTCTCGCCTGTCCAGGGATCCCCACCCGCTCAGCAGCGGCAACCCACACAGAAAAGGGCTCATCTGCAGGGGCAGAAAGCGCAAGTAGGTGGTCCACCAGCACAGGGATCCCGCTGGGCAAGTGATGTAGTAGTGGGCAGTCTCGGCGTAAGCCCAGCCATTGCTGAGCACAAACAGCCAATTGGCCCTGTACCAAGGCCAGCACAAAAGCAGCGCCACGCCCATGCCCAAGGTCAGATGGGCCAGCCGCACCAACCAAGGGATCCCTTTCCACCACCCCACCGCTTTCCCAGAGCGCCAGAGGGCCTGACCTGCAACTCCCACCAAAGGCAGCAGCAAAAACAGCACCCCCGTCCACTTGGTGAGCAGCACCGCCGCCACCCCCGCCCCCACCCCCACCGCCCCCCACCAGGAAGGCTTCTCCCCATAGGCCCACAGCGCCCAAAACGCCAGCGTCACCGCCACCACCAGCGGCAACTCCAACATGTACACGTGGGCCAAAGCCGTGATCCCCGGATAGAGGAGCAGCAGCGCCGCCGCCAGCCAGCCCACTTCCCAGGAGCGATAGACCCGCTGTCCCAGCCGCTGGGTTGCCAGAACCAGCACCCCCAGCAACACCAAGTTGAGCAACTGCCCGTCCGCCCGGCTGAAGGGATGCAGAGCCGCCAAGGGGATCCCCAGCCAATAGGCCAAAGGGGGGTAGCGCTGGTTCAAATGCAAAAACTGCTGCCCCCACAGCCCATCCCAGCGAAACCGCTGCAGGTGAAGCCCAAAAGCCTGCGCCTGCAACAAATGCTGCGCCTCATCCCACGCCGGCGGCAAGGGATCCGTGCAGTTCCAGATCACCAGCAGCAGCAGGGCCACCATCCCCAGCCCGGCCCACCACCGCAGGAAAGGGATCCCCGGCCTGTGGGGTCTCTCCGGCAATGTCTCTCTCTCCTCGTCTGTACCGTTCATGCTTTGAAAACAATCCGCAGAGATTCAGCAGACATTGGGATCCCTTGCAACTGCCACCTGGCCTTGCCCCCCAGAGCTAAACTCAACCTGTGTCATTCTCAGCGCTCCTCCCATAGACCGAGAGCTTCAGCATCCCATGATCGCTCCATCTGCCGGCCCAGAAGGGGTTTGGATCCTTGCGGATCAACTCCACCCACAGCAATCCGCCCTCGCTTCCCTATCAACCCTATCCCCAGACCGAGTTCCGGTCATTCTCATCGAATCCCACACCTGGGCCAGCTCCCGCAACCACCATCAGCAGAAACTGGTGCTGGTCTGGTCGGCCATGCGCCACTTTGCCCAAGAACTGCAACAGCGGGGCTACCCAGTCACCTACGTGGAAGCCGACAGCTATGCCGAGCCCCTGCAAACCTGGGCCAAGCAACATCAACTGCAGCAGATCCGCCTCATGCAGCCCGCCGATATTCCCGTCCGAGATGAAATAGAAAAGCTGAGATCCACCCTCCCTTGCCCCCTCCTGATCTTGGAAAACAACCACTTCCTCTGGAGTACTCGTCAATTTATCGACTGGGCCTCAGGCCGCAAGCGCCTGCTTCTAGAAGACTTTTACCGCGAAGGGCGAAGACGCTTCCGCATTCTCATGGATGGCCCCAAGCCCCTAGGCGGGCGCTGGAACTACGACCGGGAAAACCGCCATCCCCCCAAACCCGGAATGCGCTACCCCCAGCCCCTCACCTTCCCCCCCGACGCCATCACCCAGGCTGTCATCGCAAAAGTTAGGCAACACTACGGCCATCACTTCGGATCTCTAGAAGGATTTGGCTGGGCCGTCACCCGCGCCCAAGCCCTGCAAGTGCTTGATCATTTCATTCACGAGCGCCTGCCCCACTTCGGCCCCTGGCAAGACGCCATGCAAGCCGGGGAAGACTTCCTTTTCCACTCGCTGCTTTCTCCCTACCTCAACTTGGGCCTGCTCACCCCCCACGAAGTCATCGCTGCCGTCGAACAAGCCTACCATCGCGGCGGGATCCCCCTGCCCTCCGCCGAAGGCTTCATCCGCCAGATCCTGGGCTGGCGGGAGTACATGCGCGGCTTCTACGAATACCAAATGCCCAACGGCTATGCCCAGAACAACTTTTTTGGCCACCAGCGACCCCTGCCAGAGTTTTTTTGGACGGGCAAAACCGACATGGCCTGTCTGCAGCACACCCTGGATCAAATTCGCCGTCATGGTTATGCCCACCACATCCAGCGGCTAATGGTTCTCAGCAATTTCGCCCTCATCAGTGGCATTCAGCCCCAGGCAGTAGAAGCGTGGTTTCAGGATGTGTTTATCGACAGCTACGACTGGGTGATGCAGCCCAACGTCATCGGCATGGGCCTTTTTGCCGATGGGGGCATGCTCTCCACCAAACCCTATGCCGCCTCTGCTCAGTACATCCGCAAAATGAGTGACTACTGCCGCCATTGCCGCTACAATCCCAGCGAAAAGGTTGGCAAACAAGCCTGCCCCATCAATACGTTGTATTGGGACTTCCTGTTGCGTCAGCGATCCCTCTTAGCCCCCTTGGGCAGAATGAAATGGGTATTGATCCATTTGGATCGCATGGAACCGGAGCTGAAGGCCCAGATCCAGGCGCAAGCCGCTGCTTGGTGGGATCCCTTGCAATCTGCACTCGACGAACAGAGTCCATCTCATTCTCATTTGCAATCTGTCTAAGCACCAGAAGATTAAGCATCCGGTAAAATTGAGGCACCCTCCTACCCACCTGTCGCTTTGTAAGGACTGCAAGCCATGAAATGTCCCCGCTGCAGCAAACAAGAAATCCGAGTTTTGGAATCTCGTTCGGCAGAAGGTGGCCAGAGTGTGCGGCGGCGGCGAGAATGCATGTCCTGTGGCTACCGCTTCACCACCTATGAGCGCATCGAGTTCATGCCCATCATGGTCATTAAACGGGATGGATCCCGCGAAAGCTTCAACCGCAACAAGATCCTGCAAGGGGTGATGCGTGCCTGCCAAAAAACCCCCGTCACCGTCAGACAGATGGAAGAGCTGGTCAATGAGATCGAAGAAAAACTGCAATTGGAAGATGCCCAAGAGGTAACCAGCCTGCGCATCGGCGAGATGGTGCTGGAGCGCCTGCAACACCTAAGTGAGGTGGCCTACGTGCGCTTTGCCTCCGTTTATCGCCAGTTTCAGGGTATAAAAGACTTTGTCAATGAGCTGGAACAGTTGGAACCACCTCTGCGACGGGATCTGGAGCGGCTGCTGCAGGACTCCTCTGCCTCAAATTCCGAATCTCCTGGTTCTCCAGACTTGGTGGGAGAGTATTCGTGACGTGGGAACGACAGCGCAAGCCGGCCCTCCCTGGAAGCAGCGGGGAAATGGCGCTTGTGGGCCGGAAAAATTACTGTGAAGGGATCGCCCATTCCAAAGGCTTAGCGGTATGCTTGGGGTAGTAATTGCGGCTTACACTAAAGCTAGAGCTGCACGCCTTTAGATTGCCGGTGTTCAGCACTATCCTTGGAGATCCCTGATATCTTGGATCCCTCTGTGTCAAGCTGTCCCAGCCCCCTGTCCTTCCGAGTCGATCCCAATCTATGCAATACGGTTTTCGGGGTTCTAGCCCCTCTGGCGCTCGCAACAGCAACAGTAACCCCAGTGGCTTTCGCTCCCCTGCCGCAATGGAGACGGGGCCAGGGGTGGTGCCGATTCAGGTGTATCAACAAGTGGCCGAAGAGTTGGAGTCTGCCCGTCAGCAGGTAAGCCTGCTTTCCTCGGAAAACCAGCACCTGCGCGCTCTGCATCAGCAGTTGTCTGGAGAGATCGCTGCCATCACCCAAGAGTTCCAGGGGCAATTGGGCCACACCCTGAAGCGCCTGCAGCAAATCAGCCTACGGCTTGCTGACGCAAATGGCCAGGCTGCCCAAGTTGCTGCAGCTTCTGAAGCCTCTTTCCAACAGAACAGCCCGACTGCCAATCCCGGCCAACCGGAAGCCCCTCCCAGCTACGATTTTTTGAATCGCCTCAAGCGCCGACAGGCCCGCAACGAGACCCCCTCCTTCTCATCCAACGGCTTTGCCCCGTCCTCCTTTGATTCCCTTCGCCACCCTTCCACCCACACCTCTGCCGAGCCCTACCCCCGCACTGGCTACCAGGTTCCTTCCCTGGACGAGTTGATGCAGGATAGGGGCGGCCCGGATCCCTATCTCGG
>NZ_JANSIG010000005.1:0-58843 GCF_047461975.1 Synechococcus sp. R55.3
TCAATGACTTTTGCCAAACCGCCTAAAGCTCAGTAAATTCAGCAAAGTTCAGGGTTTTGGGGGTTAGAGGCATGCTCTCCGGCAGGGGGTGGAAGCCTGAACTCCTTTCCTGCTGATCTGGGAACAGTCTAGCCAGGAGTGGCGTGCCCTCAAAGGGTATCCTTATCGCGTTAGCAGGACGAAGTCTCATTGGGGTGGGGCGAAGCGCGGCGAAAGTTTTTGTTAAGCATACACCTTAGTTCCGGACTGGGAAGATTTCAAGCGCTTTTGCACAGGTTTGGGGAGGCTCTCGTTCATTACCTTGGTTGGTTAAGCAAGTGCAGGGGTGGGATCCCTTTGTCCACCTACCTGTCCCTATGCCTATTGTGGGAGCAACTTGACGATGCGAGCGCGAACGGCCTTGCCGCTGCTGTGTCTTTCTTTGCTGTTAACTGCCTGCCGAGCTGGAAGGCCGCCCCAGGAGATGGAGGGGGACGGCCAACCCCCCACGCCAGTGGGAATAGGAGTGGTGGAAGAACGGATGATTGAGGAGGCGTCGGAATTTATCGCCAGCCTCGGATCCCAGCAGGTGGCCAGCATCCGGCCCCAGGTGAGCGGACAGGTGACTCGGGTGTTGGTGCAGTTGGGATCCCAGGTGGCTGCTGGGGCACCTCTGTTTGAGATCGACAGCCGTCAGCAACAGGCGGCGGTGGCCGGCCAAACGGCGGGGATTGCCGCGGCCCAAGCCAACCTGGAGAGCAGCCGTGCTCTGCTCGGCCAGTTGCGGGCGGATCGGATGCGCCTAGAGGCAGCGGCGGAGTTTGCCCGGGATCTGCACGAACGTAACCTGCGCCTATTGGCGGAGGGGGCCATCAGCCAGTTGCAGGTGGATCAGTCCAGCCGCGATCTGCGCCAGGCGGAGGCGGCTTTGGCAGCGCAACAGGAGCAGATCCGCGCCCAGGAGGCAGCGATTTTGCGGGCAGAGCGAGAGGTGCAGCGGGCCCAGGCAGAGGCGGAGCGGCAGCAGGTGCAATTGCAGTTTTTCCAGGTCACGGCTCCCTTTGCGGGCATTGTGGGGGATGTTTTGGTGAGGCAGGGAGACTACGTGACACCGCAAACGGTTTTGACTACCCTGACCCAAAACCAGGCACTGGAGATCAACCTCAATATCCCCCTGCAGCGGGCCCCGCAACTGCGCATCGGCACCCCAGTGCAGCTCCTGGACAGCCGCGGCGAGGTGATCGGCACCAGCCAGATCTCCTTTATTGCTCCCGAGGCGGAAGCCAGCACGCAGTCGGTTTTGGCCAAGGCCCTTCTGGAGAATCCAGCCGGGCAGTTGCGCTCGGCGCAGTTTGTGCGGGCTCGTGTCATCTGGGAGGAGCGACCGGCCTTGCTGATTCCGGTGACAGCGGTGGCCCGCTTGGGAGCGCAAACCTTTGTCTACACAGTGCAAACGACGGAGCCGCCAGCAGAGGGCATGCCCCCGGGGGCGGTGGCGGTGCAAAGGCCGGTACGGCTGGGATCCATCCACGGGAACAGCTATGAGGTGCTGGAGGGCCTAGAGGCCAATGAGCCAATTGTGCTCACTGGCCTGCAAAAAATCCGCGATGGCGCACCGATTATTGATGAGGTGATCCTTCAGCAGAGGGGGCAGCAACAAGGTGGAGAGGGGGGATCCCCGCCCTAGAAGAGGCTGTGCATTCTCAGCAATTCTTATTTGCCCCAGTTTTGGCCCAGTCATCCAAGCTTCAACTTGAAGGGCGACCAGCTCAACCGGTATCTCATCGCAGCGGATCCTTAGACTTATGTTCGTTGACTTTTTCATTCGCCGTCCTGTTTTCGCTACCGTCTGCTCCATCATCATTGTGCTGGTGGGGGCGGTGAGCATTCCCCTACTGCCGGTGGACTACTACCCTCAGGTGGCGCCGCCAGCCGTAACTGTGACAGCCGTTTACCCTGGGGCCAATGCCGAGACGGTGGAGACGACGGTGACCAACGTGCTGGAGCAGGAGATCAACGGCGTCGAGGGCATACGCTACCTCTCTTCGGTGAGCAGCAGCAACGGTACCAGCCAAATCACGGTCACCTTCAGCCCCGATCGGGATCTGGACATAGCGGCTGTGGATGTGCAGAACCGAGTTGCCCGAGTTCAGGCGCGGCTGCCGGCAGAGGTGATCCAAAATGGCGTCAGCGTCCAAAAAGCCGGCGACAGTGCTTTCGTGCAGGTGGTGGCGCTGCGTTCGCAGGCAGGGGAATATGATGAGCTGTTTTTGAGCAACTACGCAGAGCTGTTTGTGCGGGATGCTTTGCGGCGCATCCGGGGCGTGAGCGATGTCATCATCTTTGGAGAGCGCACCTACGCCATGCGCATTTGGCTGGATCCGACACGCTTGGCCGGCTACGGGCTAACGGCTCTGGATGTGGTGAACGCGGTGCGCCAGCAGAATATCCAGGTGCCTGCCGGCCAAATTGGCAGCCAGCCCAGCCCGCCGGATCAGGAGTTTCAGATCAGCGTCCAGGCAACGGGGCGGCTCTCACAGCCGGAGGAGTTCGCCCAGATTGTCCTCAGGGCCAACCCCGATGGCAGTTTGGTACGCATTGCCGATGTGGGTCGGGTGGAGCTGGGAGCGCAAAGCTATGATACGTTCTTCCGCATCGGGGGACAGGAGGCGGTGGGGATCGCCATTACCAAGCAGCCGGATGCGAATGCCTTGGAGGTCTCGCGGCAGGTGGAGCAGACGTTGGAGGAGCTCTCCCGCAACTTTCCGCCCGGCTTGATCTACGAGATCCCCTTCGATGCCACCCTGTTCATTACCGAGTCGGTGCAGGAGGTGATTTTCACTCTGTTGCAGGCGATTGGCCTGGTGGTGTTGGTGCTGTTTATCTTTTTGCAGGATTGGCGCATCACCCTCATTCCCACCATCACCATCCCGGTAGCGCTGCTGGGTACTTTTGCTTTTGTGCGCCTGTTTGGCTTTTCCATCAACACTCTGACCATGTTTGGCCTGACTCTGGCCACCGGTCTGGTGGTGGACGATACCATCGTGGTGGTGGAAAATATCTCCCGCTATATCCGTGATCGCGGCATGCGGCCTCTGCAGGGGGCCTCGGCGGGGATGAATGAGGTGTTGGGGGCGGTGATTGCCACTACGTTGGTGCTGTTGGGGTTATTCCTGCCGATTGCCTTTTTTCCCGGCACCAGCGGTCGCATCTATCAGCAGTTTGCCGTCACCATTGCGGTGGCGGTCTCTCTGTCCACGTTCAATGCCATTACTTTGGCCCCGGCGTTGTCGGCACTGCTGATTCGTCCGCGCTCAGGAGAGATGTTTTGGCTGTTGCGCTGGTTTGACCGGTTGGTGGAAGGGATCCGAGCGGTCTACCGCCGCCTGCTGGAGCTGGTGGTGAGGCTGCGGCTGCTGGTGGTGGCTGGATTTGTCGCCTGTTTGGGCCTCACCTACTGGCTGTTCCAGGTTGTGCCGACGGGGTTTGTGCCGGATGAGGATCAGGGCTTTTTCATCACCATTGTTCAGGGGCCGCCGGGGGTCTCCCTTCACTACACCGACGGGGTGATTCGGCAAGCCACAGCCGTTTTGGAGGGGATCCCGGAGATCGAGGATGTGGCGGTGGTGGGGGGCTTCAGCTTTACCGGGCCCTCGCCGGGGAATGGGCTGATCTTTGCCACCCTCAAACCTTGGGAAGAGCGACGGCGACCGGAGCAATCGGCCCAAGCGATTGTTGACAGGCTATTTGGGCCTTTTTTGGGTGGGATCAGCCGCTCGTTGGTGATCCCGATCTTGCCGCCGGCCATTCCGGATTTGGGGGTTACCGGTGGGTTTACCTTCCAACTTCAGGATCGGGGGGTCAACGATTTCAATCTGTTGGAGCAAACGGCCAACACCCTGTTTTTTGTGGGCAACTCGCCGCCCCAGCCGGGCCAACCTCCCTTGGGCCTGCGGGTTAACCCGCCCACTTTCAACGCCAATTCGCCGCAGCTAGAAGTACAGGTGGATCGGGATCTGGCCCAGTTGCTGGGGATCCCTCTGTCGGATGTCTTCGGCACGCTGCAAACGCTGTTGGGGGGCACCTACGTCAATGATTTCGACCTGTTCAACCGCAATTACCGGGTCTACGTGCAGGCAGATCAGATCTTCCGGGCCAACCCAGAGAGCATCGGCCAGTTCTACGTGCGCGGGGGCCAGGGGCAATTGGTTCCGCTGAGCACTTTGGTGCAGGTGGAGGAGACCACCGGCCCGGCCATCATTAACCACTTCAACCTTTTCCGTTCTGCCGAAATTCAAGGTAGCCCCCTGCCGGGCTTCAGCTCAGGGCAAGCGATTCGGGCAATGGAAACGCTGGCCGCCCAGTTGCTGCCCCAGGGGTTCGGCTTCGAGTGGTCGGGCCTTTCCCTGGAAGAAATCGAGTCGGGAGGACAGGCGCCGCTGATCTTTGCTTTGGGCCTGGTGTTCGTTTTCCTGGTGCTGGCGGCGCAATTTGAGAGCTATGTGGATCCCTTGATCATTTTGCTGGCGGTGCCGCTGGCGGTTTTTGGGGCTCTTTTGGCGCAACTGCTGCGGGGCTTGGCCAACGACATCTTCTGCCAAGTCGGGTTGGTGATGTTGATCGGGCTGGCCAGCAAAAACTCTATCTTGATTGTGGAGTTTGCCAACCAGTTGGTTGCCCAAGGGATCCCACTGCTCAAAGCTGCCACCCAAGCAGCCGAGACGCGCTTCCGCGCCATTCTGATGACCGCCCTGAGCACTATCCTGGGTATTTTCCCTCTGGCAGCGGCCACGGGCGCAGGGGCAGCCAGCCGTCAGTCGCTGGGCACGGCGGTGATCGGCGGTATGCTCGTTTCAACGGTGCTCAGCTTGCTGATTGTGCCGGTGCTCTACCTGGTGATCAAAGGGATCCAGGCGCAGATTTTGGGGGGATCCCCTTCGCCTGTGGATCTGGCGCATCTGCCCCCACCGGAGGATCCCAAGGATCTGCTGCCTGGTGGCGACAGCGTTGGGTAGCAAGAGGGATCTGCTTGCTTCTTCTCTTCTGGCGGAAAAGCGAGTGGGGGAAGGGGGCACCTTTCATCCACCGAGGGCCCTGTCTTCGAGCAGTTCGAGCTCGGCTCCGCCGGGCATTTTTTCCCAGAACTGAGCCAGGTGTTGCAGGCCCACAAAGCCCAACTGCCAGAGGATCAAGGCTAGAGGGCCGTGCTGCTGCCGTTGGATCTTCAGGGCCAGAGCCAGTTGTTTGGGCTTGAGGAGCTGTTGCTGCTCAGCAAACTGGCAGAACTGTCGATCCCATTGGCTAAGGGCTTGTAAATCCGGCAGGGTCGGTTCCATAGGTTTGGCCGGGCAGGAAAGGATTGAATGTCGAGGATCGGGATCCTCGTACTGATTCTGGGGATCTTCTTGCGGATCCCTTGCAACAGGTTTCTTCCAGGGTATGTGACCACCCAGGCCCTCCCAAGGCCGGTTAGGGCAGAGAGGACTGAGCTTTGTCGCAAAGCTGGCTTATAGATCCTGGCAGGACGGTCTATCCCCAGGGGTCGTCGTCGAAGGGACTATCTGACCAATAGCCACTCTGCTGGGATGGGGGGGGCTGTTGGGGGAGAGGAGGCGTGTAGGCAGGGGGTGGCGTTGGGATGGGGGTGGGTTTTTCCAGATCCTCAAGTCGAGGCAGGTCGGCGGGCTTGGGCTCGACACCAAGGCTTCTCAGCTTGGCTTGCGTTTCTTGCACTTGCGCATTGAGCTCTTCCAGGTAGGCGCGGTAGTGGTTGGCAGCTTCCAGGTACTGCTTGGCTTTCTTTTCGTTTTCCTGGACGACCGCCTCCAGTTCTTTGGTGCGAACGGTGTAATCGGCCTCTTGGTTGGTGAGGTTTTCGATAGCTTGATTGAGTACAGCCCGCCGGCGCTCCAGTTGGGCTACGATTTCCGACAACTGTCGTTCTCGCTCGCTGAGGCTGCGTTCGCGGTTTTGGGTTTGTTCCAGTTGAAAGCTAGCCTGGCTTAACTGCTCTCGCAAATACATCACCTGGGGCTCTGTCTCGTTGCGTTCCTGCTGCAACTCAAAGACCCGGGCTTCCAAGTTGTCTTTTTCCTGCTGCAACACTTCCCGCTCGTTCAAAAGACGGGTGTAGAGCTGGTTGAGAAAGTCCACCTCCATCACCACCTGGCTGAGCTGGGTGGCGTACTCCCCGACCAAAGCCAACTCCCGAGCAAGGTTTTGGGTTTCACTGGTGGCTTGCTCGGTAAAAAACTGGGGAAGTTGGGTGGTTTCTCTGAGGCGTTGGGTAAATTGTCTGAAGCGGAAAGAAAAGTTGCTCGCCATTGCCGGTGCGGTAGCCTCGAAGCTCAGGGGAATGCCGATGGTTCGATTTCACGATGTCTGGATTGCTTCCAATCTAACATCGAGCTACAGCTTTTGCAGAAGCTTGCCTCAGGTGGGATTGGGTGCAGTTTCAGGGATCGGCATGGCGACTTCTCCAGTAGGGATCCGGTTTCTCGGATTCGAGCTGGGGGTTTTCTGTCGCTCTGTTTTTATCCTTGTCTTTTTGGTCTTTCGAGGTGCCTTCTGAATCTTGGCCGGAGATGCGGCGCAACAGCCGTTGCAGGAGTGGGCTGCGGCGATCGCCGATGACGGAGAAGCGGCTTTCGATCTCTTCGACGGGGACGGGATCCATTTGAGCCAGCTCCGGCTCGCTGAGGAGGAGTACCCGTATCGTTGCAATGGGGATCTGCAAGAACAGGTTGGATCCCCAAAACCCGAAGGCGGCTATGGCCAGGCCGGCCAGGCGGGTGCCGTTGCCAGGGGTGAGCGGGGCAAAGAGGGGGGCAAAGTCGTAGAGGCGCTCACCGACTTCCAGCATCAGGATTGCCGCCAACAGCGTCAAAATCTTATGTTCGGGGCTGAGGAAGGCGGCCAAGATGCGGCGCTGGTCGGGGGTAAGTTCTTCCGGGGGGACAGAGGCCACCCACAGGCTGAAGATATCCAATGGCTTGCGCCACTGCAGGGCAAAGACCGGCCCAATGCCCACCACGGCCACCCAGGCCTGCTCTACCCCCACCGGCAGGAGGGGATCCCCTGTGGCCAGCCCGATCAGGGTCAGCCCCACCCACAAGGGGAAGAGGAGGATGCCGGCGGCATGGATCCAGAGGAAAGGTTCCTGCCAATGGCTGCGCATGGGGAAGTTCCAAGAGGGACAGGGAAGAGCAGGGCTAGGGGCGAGATTTGTCCACCACTTCCAATTCTGTGAGGCGGAAGGTGACCAATTTATCCCAGTTGCCGCCTTCAAAGAGGACAGCGGCATGGTCGTCGGTAACTCGCTGTACCTGTCCCTCAAAGCAGTAGTAGGTGTCGTTGGGGTTGATGACCCGGACGGCAACGCCGGGGTGGATCGGGGGAAGGGCTTCGAGGAGGGTTGGGGTTGGAGTCGTGTTCACGTTTCAGCTATCCTCTTTTTTTGCAGAAGCTCTGCCTTACTATTATGAGGGAAAGCCCCTCTCTTGCCGAGTCTCCCCTTGTTGACCTTCTCCCCACAGCGGTTCACCGAGGGTTGGGCAATGGGCTGAGGTGTGGCTTCCAGCCCGCTAACACGAAAGGGGCCTGCACTGCGACTTCGACGGTCAATCCAGCTCCAGCTCAAGGCCCCAGACAATGGCTACTGACATAAAGTCTTCCCAGTCCCAACTCTGGCATGTGTTGGTGATCGATGATGAGCAGGGACGGCGGGCTGTGGCCCTCAGCGCTGCCACCTATTCGATTGGCAGGGATCCCAGCAATGCGATTGTCATTCATTCGGCGGCAGTTTCTCGGCAACACGCGCTGCTGCTGCGGCTACCCCACAAAGATGGCCAATATACCTACCGGCTGTTGGACGGCAATATCGAGGGCAAGCGCAGCACCAACGGCATTTCGGTGAATGGGCAGAGATGTCTGAGCTGGGATCTCAAGGATGGGGATCAGATCCTGTTGGGGGATCGGGTGCGGATGCAGTACTGCATTCGTCGGTTGTCGGACGAAGATTTTCAGCAGTATCTCCAGTCTGTAAGCTTTCGCAGCGTGAAGGCGGAGGTGGTGGATCGACGCTCCACAACACTGCAGCGGTTTGATCCGCCCTCGATGCAGGCGATTTTGCCCCAAGAGGAGACGACGGAGAAGATTGAAGGCGTGAGGCCCCGACGTCGCCATCCGCTGCGGCTGCTGTTCCAGACCCTCTGGGGGCGTTTGAGGGGAAAGCTGAGATAATTTAGCCCTCAGGAATGCCCACCCGTTCTGAGTCTGGGAGCGCTGATGCAGTCTCGTCGGTGCTGTCTTTGCGGTCTTGCTCTGACGCTTCTGCCTGCAAGTCCAGGAGGGAGGGGGGGGAGTTGGCTTCCTCGATCAATACTCCCCGCAGCCAGAGGGGAGCGACAAAGGTGGTGGCAATCACCATGACGATGATGCTGACATCGAGGGCATCGGAGAGAACTCCACTGGCGGCTCCCACGCCGGCAAACACCAGGCCCACCTCACCCCGGGGAATCATGCCCACCCCGATGGCGTAGCGGTTGATGCCCGGCTTGCCAAAGGCCCCCAAGCCTGCTGCCAGCTTGCCCACAATGGCAACTCCGATCAAAAAGACGGCAATGATCAGTCCCTCTCGGTTGGCAGGGAGGGTGGGGTTGAGTACGGCAAGGTTGGTTTTGGCCCCGACGCAGACGAAGAAGATGGGCACCAATAGGTCGGAAATGGGCTTGATCTGTTCTTCCAGCTCTTGCCGTTTCTCGGTTTCGGCCAAGATCAGGCCAGCGGCAAAAGCGCCCAAAATCGCTTCTAGATGAATGATTTGCCCTACATAAGCCAGCAGAAAGGCCAGCACAAGGGCGGGCAGAAGGGGGTTACCTCGGGTCTTCAGGCTGTTGAGAAGGGCAACAAAGTAGGGGCTGAGAAGGCGCCCCAAAACAATGGAGCCGACCAAGAAGACGATGGCACTGAGGATGATGATGCCGATATCGGAAAGGTTGACTTCTCCGTTTTTGGCCAAGCCCGCCACCACGGCCAAGATGATGATGCCCAACACGTCATCCAAGACGGCGGCACCAATGATCACTTGCCCCTCTGGGGAGGTGAGTTTTTGCAGCTCGGCCAAGACGCGGGCGGTGATGCCGATGCTGGTTGCTGTGAGGGCAGCGCCGGCAAATATGGCGGGGATAACGGGCACATGAAACAGGTAGAGCAAGCCCAGGGTTCCGGCCAGGAAGGGCACAGCAACGCCGATGATGGCTACGGCTGCGGCTTGAGGGCCGACCCGCAACAGCTCGGCCAGATCCGACTCGAGGCCGATTTCAAACAAGAGGATGATCACCCCGATCTCGGAGAGGATGTCGACGATCTCGCTTTGGGAGGAAAACACCTGCACCAGGGATCCCTCGTCGAGTCCGGCAGTGGCTTGCAGAAATTGCATCAATGCTGAGGATTGGGCCAAGGCGTGCAGCTCTTGGCCGGAAACTTGTCCTTCCGGGAAGACCAACAACCCCAGCGCGGAGGCCCCTACCGCGACGCCCCCCAGCAGCTCTCCCAACACGGGGGGAAAACTCAGGCGGACGGCAATTTCTCCGGCGATACGGCTGGCCAGATAGATGACCACTAGAGCCATCAGCACCGCTACCAGGATCAGGGGCGAAAGATTGGCAGCTCCTTCAATGGGGGCAGCGGCTTCGACGGCAAGCAAAACGGGATCCCAGCAATTCAACAGCAAGATCTCAACCTCAGGTGGACTGCTTTTTGTCTTGGGTTGGCACAAGCAGAGCGGCTCTGTTCAGGCAATCGCTCTGCCAGAAGACTGTTACAAAGGCTAACCCTCATGGCGATCCGCTTGCAATGCCTGCATCGGCACTTTATGAGGACTCTGTCCCGCTGATGCCAACAGAATGGTTTCCGATGAAGTTGCTCTGGTTGGCAATGGCTATATTTTTATGGCGGTGCGGGTTCTCAGCTTGGGATCCCAGGTGCCGTGCACTCTGTCTCGATCTACCGCGAGGATTAACGGTGATATCTCCTCTACGCACGCTGAGTGAACGCTGGCTACCCATCCTCCTGACAGGGATCCTACTGCTGCTGGTTTGGGATCCCTTGGCGATTTGGGCGAACAGCCCGGCGGCGCAACGCCTCTTGGAGCAGGGCACTGCAGACTGCAGCACGGTCAGGGAGTGTGCTCGACTATTGCGCAACCCGATCCTGCCTTCTTTGGGTCAATTGGCGGAGGGCTTGAGAAATATGGCGTTCCCCCTCACTTCCACGAGCGCAGTTGGGTATAACGCTCTGGTCACGGCAGCAGAAACGCTGGTGGGGTTGGGGCTGGCTTTGCTGGTGGGGTGGGCAACGGCGGTGGCGTTGGTGTTTTCGCGAGCTTTTGAGCGGATGATGCTTCCCTGGATTGTTGCTTCCCAGAATGTGCCAATTGTGGCTTTGGCGCCGGTGCTGGCGGTGGTGCTGGGGCAATATGGGGTGCGGGGTCTGTTGCCGAAAGCAATCGTGGCGGCCTACATTGCTTTTTTCCCGCTGTCGATCGGCATTGCCAAGGGGTTGAGCAGTGTACCGCCTCTGCAATTGGATTTGATGCGCACTTACCATGCCCACCCGCTGCAGGTATTTCGCTGGGTGCGGATCCCGGCGGCTATGCCGATGGTGTTTACCAGCCTGAAGGTTGCGGTGGCGATGGCTCTGGTGGGGGCTATTGTGGCAGAGATTTCGATTGTTAGCTTTGCAGGGCTGGGGCCGATGTTGTTAAGCCGTTCCTATTACGGCGACATGGTGGGGTTGTGGGTGATCATGCTGGTGGCGGCAGCTTTGGGGATCCTCTTGGTGCAGGGGATTGGCCTGCTGGAGAACATCTGGACGCGGTGGCGGCGACCCACTCCGTAACCCACTCAACACTGGGGATCGACGGGGCTTTGGATCTGATTTCGCGATTGGGGTTTCGTGGGCTGCTCTGGTTCCATCGGTGGATAGTCCAGATAATTGACACTTATCTGGACTATCATCTTCACAGCCGCTCCCCTGAGCAGGACGAAGCGTTTATTGCGCCCTCTCCTGGAAGACCCCTCGGAGCCGGCAATCCAGGACAAGCTGCTCCTTAGGAGGAAGCCTCGCCTTGGCCCGGTGCAGGATTGGATCCATCCGGATCGGACGGTGGCCCAGACAGATCCAGAGGATTAAACCGGTTCATGGCCGTCATCAGTCCCTCTTGCCAGCAGCACTCCACGGCCTCTACCGCCACATCCAACACCCGCTCCAGCACCTCTTGTTCTGCAGGGGCGAATCCACCCAACACATGCCCGACCACATCTTGGCTGCCCTTGGGTTTGCCCACCCCCAAACGCAGCCGTGGAAACGCCTCGCTCCCCAAGTGCTGAATGATGGACTTCATGCCGTTGTGCCCACCGGCAGAACCGGATCCCCGCAGGCGCAGACGACCCAGCGGCAGATCCATATCGTCGTACACCACCAGCACAGAGGCGAGATCTAACTTGTACCAATCCAGCACCGCCCGCACCGATTGGCCGGAACGGTTCATGTAGGTTTCCGGCTTGAGCAAGCGTCGCTTTCCTCCCAGGGCAAACCCTTCTCCGTAGCTACCTTGGAATCGCTTCTCCAAAACCAACGGGATCCCCCAGCGCTGCGCCAGCCGATCCACCACCATAAAGCCGCAATTGTGGCGGGTATTGGCGTATTGAGGGCCGGGATTGCCCAGGCCCACAACGAGCTGCAGGGAAATCTCATCGGTTCCCTTGGGCTTGACCTGGGTCACAACGTTTCTCGCCTCCTCGAGCTAAAGTAAGGCATCGCTGCTTTGAGTGGTGTTGGCGTGTTTTCGGGCTGCTGGTCGCCCCGGAGGTTCGGATACCCAGCCGGCGGCAGGAGAACTCTTGGGGGCGAATGACTCCGCCATTGTTTATTGTGAACGCTTAATGTGAACGCTTCTGACCAACCCTGCTATGAGCCTGCCCACCCCCTTCGGTCTTCACCCCAGCACAACCGAATTCGATGCCTCGGATGCCCTGCGCCTCAGCCAGCGTCTGATTCAAGTGGGGATCGCCCTCTCCTCAGAAACAGATCTGGGGCGGCTGCTGGAGTTGATCGTTGCTCAAGCCCGAGAACTGACCCACTGTGATGGGGCCAGCCTCTTTGTCCGAGAGGGAGAAGAATTGCGGTTTTTCGTGGTCAACCGCCATGAGGAGCTGCGGGATCTGCGCTTGCCCCTCAGCCCTTCCAGCATTGTGGGCTACGTGGTGCTCACCGGGGAAAGCTTGAATTTGCCGGATGTCTACCGCCTGCCCGCCGACCGGCCCTATGCCTTTAACCCACAGGTGGATCGGCAAACCGGCTATCGCACCCGCTCCTTGCTCACCGTGCCGATGCGGGATCCCTCAGGCAAGATCCTTGGCGCCCTGCAACTGTTGAACCGCCTAAAGCCGGATCACCCCACCCCCCTAGCTCCTGACCAGGTGGCTGAGTGGAGCCAACCTTTTTCTGAGCTGGAAGTCAGCGTGGCAGAAGCCCTAGCCTCCCAGGCGGCGGTTGCCTATCAAAACGTCCAATTGCGGGAAGAGCTCAAATCTGCCCACTTCGAGACCATCTTCTGTCTGTCTCTGGCCGCAGAATACCGGGATCAAGATACCTCCTTTCACCTGAAGCGGATGAGCAACTACTCCCGCATCATCGCCAAGCACTTGGGCCTATCCAGCCATGAGCAAGAGCTGATCTTCTACGCCAGTCCCATGCACGATGTGGGCAAAATCGGGATCCCGGATGCCATCTTGCAAAAGCCGGGGCGTCTGACCCCAGAAGAGCGGCAGATCATGAACCGCCACCCTGAGATTGGCTACGAAATTCTCAGCAAGTCCGACTCCGAGCTGATGCAAAAGAGCGCCATCATCGCCCTTACCCACCACGAGAAGTTCGACGGCAGTGGGTATCCGCGCGGCCTCAAAGGAGAAGGGATCCCTCTAGAAGGGCGGATTGTGGCCTTAGCCGATGTATTCGATGCCTTGGCCAGCCGTCGCCCCTACAAAGAAGCCTGGGCTTTGAATGAGGTCTTTCAGTTTGTAGAAGACAACAGCGGCAGCCATTTCGATCCGCAAGTGGTGGCCGCCTTTAACCGAGGACGCAGCGAAATTCTGGAAATCTACCACCGCTATCCAGAAACCCGCTAAATCCAGCTCCAGATCAATCAGGGATCCAAGATACCAACCCAGAACATTCAGCTCCAAAGGGATCCATCCCCGCAAACTGCAAAGAAGGGATCCCAGGCCATCCTTTCCGTACAATCCCGCAGAATCTTATGGGCAAAAGGTGGGATCCCAGGGCAAACTGAAGGTGGTCGATTTTCTGCACAAATTACCCCATTGAAGGCCGATCTAGAGCCGACTTTTTGTGTTCCTCTACACATCAGTCTCCAACCCATCTGTACCCAACCTGTGCCGAGGATCCCTGTGATGGCTACCCTGACGAACCCGCCCACTCCCACCCTATCGATCAACACCAAGCTGCGTGACTTGGCCTTGGTGGAGTTTCAGGTGAACGAGTCCACCCCTTGCGAGAATGTGGTGCGCCGCCTAGAAGATGACAGCAGCCTTTCAGGAGTCATCGTGCTGGACGAGCGGTCACAGGTGCGGGGAATGTTGACCCGCCGCGCCATTCTGGAGTGGATGCTTAGCAAGCCCTACGGCCTGGATGTGTTTTTGAAGCGGCCCATCAGCTCCATGGTAGAGTTCCATAGCCGGGATTTTCTCTTGCTCCCCGGCGACTGCGATGTCATCCAAGCAGCCGACCGAGCTTTCCAACGGCCCGAAGAGACCATCTATGACCCCGTGGTGGTTCAACTGGGATCCCAGGACTACCGCCTTCTGGATGTGCCGGTGCTATTGGTGGCCCAGGCCCAGGTGCATCTGGCCACCCAGCGCAAGCTACAGGAGCAGCAGGAAGAGATGAAAAGGATCTTGGCAGAGCTGGAGCAGGAAAAAAACCGCAGCCTCCAGTATGCCCGGGATCTGGAGCGACAAAAAGCCGAGATCCTCAACCAAAACCTGGCCTTAGACATGGAACGTCGCCGGGCCCAACAGCGCTCCGAGGAGTTGGCTCGCCTTAACGCCCGCATCATTGAAATCAGTTCTGTGCTCTCTGAGAGAGGCAAATCCACCTTTGCCGCTACCTTTGAAGGCGTGGAAGCCGTACGCGGCCTAGTTCAGGAAATTGCCGACAACAGCCAGGAGTTGTCGCGGGAGCTCAAGGAGATCAACACCATCGTGGATTTGATCGTAGAGGTGGCAGGATACATTCGCCTGCTCTCTTTCAATGCGGCTGTAGAGGCCAACCGCAGCGGTGGTGCCGGTGGCTTTGGAGCCATTGCCCAGGAGATCCGCAAATTGGCCGGGCGAACCACTGAGGCCAGCAACCGTATTCGCAGCTTGGCAGAGCGTATCCAGCGCCAGAGCCAATCCACACTGCAATCGGCCCAAAGCAGTGCTGAGGTGGTGCAATCCCTTTACCAGCAGGCCCAGTCAGCCCAGTTGGCCCTGGAAGAGCTGCAAACCCTGTTGGAACGAGCCCAGATCTAGCCGAACTTTTGAGATTCTTTTGGATCTTGAGATCCTATGGTTGCCATGGTGACTAGGGGGCAGCTTTCCCCTCTCGAATCTCATAAGTGTAGAATTGCCCAGCCACGGCGAGGGTTTCAAAGTGGTAGGTGGGCAAGGAAATCCCCAGCGGGCCAAAGTTGAGCAACGACAAATCGGTGGTATAGAGGCTGAAGAGGATAAAATTCTGCCGGCGGGTTTGGCGCATGAACAAAGCTTCCAGTTCGGGCTGAAGCTCTCGGACGAGAGTATGACATTCCTCAATCAAAGTGGCCAGGAAAGCCGGGATCTGAGCACAGTATTCCCGCGTAGCGTAGGCAGCCAGTTGTTCCCCTGCATAGGTTCCGTACTCTTCTAAGGTGGGATTGGTGATGGCCAAAGCAGCCACCCCTCCGGCCAAAACCAGCCCGGAAAGCAAGGAAAAGACCTTTAGCATCGCAGCCTCCGAAACCAGATTTTCCATTCTGCTACAGGCTTGAGCCACCTCAACAGGGATCTTCCGGCAGAAGCCAAAGGGTTCTGTCCCGCTGACGCAATCGACCAAAGCCGACCCGTCGATCCCGTAGCCCTTTCGCCAGCCGCCTGCGCGGGATCAACAGCCAAACGCTCTACCCCGAAAGGACTCCTAGGAACCCGGTTCACCGGCGCTGCACGGCAACAGTGTTCCGGCAAGCCCGCAGAAGGGCTATATCCCTTGATTGAGTTGCTGGCCCACAGGATAGGATGGGATCCGATGTGCAGATGGTTTGATGTTCTCTATGGAACTTGCCGATCTAAGACGCACCCTAGAATCGCTCACCTTGCGCCTGAGCAACGCTCAGGACTATCTTTGACCTGCCCCACTTGGAGCAACAGATCGCCATCCTAGAGCAGGAAGCCTCCCAGCCCCAGTTTTGGAATGATGTAGAGGCAGCCCGCCGCCACATGCAGCAGCTCAACAGCCTCAAAGCCTCCTGGGATCAGGTGCATCGCTGGAAGGATCGCCTAGAAGATGCCGTCAGCGCCCTTGAGCTGCTCCAAGAAGAGCCCGATCCGGAACTCTTAGCTGAGACAGCGGGATCCCTGGCAGTGGTGGAGCGGGAGTTGGGCCAGTGGGAGCTACAGCAACTGCTCTCCGGCCCCTACGACAAAAACGGTGCCATCCTCACCATCACCGCCGGCGCAGGGGGAACCGACGCCCAGGACTGGGCGGAAATGCTCCTGAAAATGTACACCCGCTGGGCCGAAAACCAGGGCTACAAGGTCAGCCTCTCGGAATACTCCGAAGGTGCCGAAGCCGGTATCAAGTCCGCCACCCTGCTGATCGAAGGCCCCTACGCCTATGGTTATCTCTCTGCCGAGAAGGGTAACCACCGGATGGAGCGCATCAGCCCCTTCAACGCCAACGGCAAACGGCAAACCAGCTTCGCCGGCGTAGAGGTGATGCCGATCCTGGAAGAGGAAAGCGAGTATGAGCTGAAGATGGAAGATCTGGAGTTCGAGACCTCCCGCTCGGGTGGAGCAGGTGGCCAAAACGTGAACAAAGTGGAAACAGCAGTGCGGGTGATCCACAAGCCCACCGGCATTGCTGTGCGCTGTACCGAAGAGCGCTCCCAACTGCAAAACAAAGAGCGGGCCATCCAGATCTTGAAGGCCAAGCTGATCGAGATGGAAGAAGAAAAACGCAGACAAAAGCTGGCCGAGATTCGCGGCGAGATGGTGACTCAGGGCTTTGGGGGGCGTATTCGCACCTACACCTTCGATCCTTACAAGTTGATCAAGGATCACCGCACCAACGCCGAAACCTACAATGTCGAGGCCTTTATGAACGGTGAGCCGAGCGAGCTGATGCACTTTATTCAAGCCTACTTGCGGCAGGAAAATGCCAAGCAAGCCGCTGCCGTTTAGAGTCGGCTCCAGCGCTCCCACACTGCCTGCATCAGAGCAAGCCGCTCCTCCGGTGAGGCCATTTGGAGCTGAACGGGATCCCCTTCTGGAAAGACCCCCCCTACCCCCCACCCCACAGCTCTGGGGCAAGCCGTCTTCTCCTGCAGGGATCCCGCCCAGGCCAGTCCATGCCAAGCGCCGATGGCAGTCTCCAGCGCAGAAGAAAAAACCAGATCCAGGCCGGGATGTCGGCTGAGATACTCCCGCAGCGCGATGCAGGAGCCCACCAAAGATGGCTTCACCACCAGGATCCCTGTCCATCCTGAGCGATGGACGGCTTGCAACTGTTCCAAACAGGCCACCGATTCATCCAAAGCAATGGGGGTCTGGTACTGGCGGCTGAGCTCCACCAGATGGGAGTGCTGATTCGGCGGCAGAGGCTGCTCCAAAAACTCGATCTTGCCCGGCGAGTCCTGGTTAAGCCGATCACAAACGGCCAGCCACCGGTGGGCCTCCGCAAGCCCTAGTCCCCCATTGGCATCCAAACGCAGACGGGATCCCGGCGGCAACCGCTCCAGCCATTGCTCCAGCTTCTTCAACTCCTGCTGCATGGGATCCCTCCCTACCTTGAGCTTGTACACCGCTCGCGTCAGCGGGACGGAGTCCTTGTAGGCTCCCGACGGGATGGTCTCCCCCAAAAGTTCACAGAAAGAGAGCAAAGAGAGATCCCTATTCAACCCATCGGGATCCCGACAGGCCAGCCAAGCGCATTCAAACCCAAACCGGCAGGTTGGCAGTGCTTCTGGGATCCCCAAAATATGCGCCTCCGACAAAAGAGGGGGCAACTGCCGACAAAACTCCAGAGCCTGCTCCAGGGTTTCGCTGCCAAACCAAGGGATGGGAGCAATTTCCCCATATCCTTGACAGCCTGTCTCCCGATCCGTAAGCCGGATCAGGATCCCTTCCCGGATAGACCACAGGCCGTGGTGGGTGCGCAGGGGCTGCCGAAAGGGACGCCGATAGGAGCAAAACGCAAAGGAAAACCGCTCTTCCAGCCGCCTGAGCGGTGCAGACTCCTCTTTCTGGGTATCCCCTGCGGGTGATCTACTGTGCCTACCAACCACAAAAAACCAAGCAGGATAGATAGATAAAGAAGGGAAAAACTCCGGCTTTCTCAGAGGTCTGCTCTTCAGATCAAAAACGATCCCCGTCGCTTTCTTTAACACCCTGAGATTGACTCATAATGGCTCATAATAATATTATAATAGTATTTATTTATAATAATGACCTCAATCCAAAGTTCTGGTCACTTCAGGTCAGGGTGAGACACCTGGGCTACTGAAAAAAGCCTTCTGGCACAATGCATTATGCATTATTGCTCCGCAACGCTGACGCGACGACGCAACCAACGTTTTAGGTGTGGGTGCAGTGTCCTAGTTTGAATCGAAACGACCATAAAACACCGGCTCAACTTCTGCCAAGGCAGCTTCCGGCCCCACCAGAGCAATGGCCGAGTTGGTCAGGTAGGTCTTTGCAGCTTGGTGGAGCTGCTCTGGGGTGAGTTGCCTGACCCTCTGCAAATACTGCCGGTCAAACTCCATGCCCAAGCCCAAAATCTCGTACCAGCCCACCAGTTGGGCCACCTGGGCATTGGTTTGTTTGCTGAGGGCGTATTGGCCCAGAAGTTTGCGCTGCGCTATTTCCACCTCCGCCGGATCGAGGGGATTGGCCTGCAGACGGTGGATTTCTGCTTGTAGGCGCTCCAGGGCCACCTGAGTATTCTCTGCCGCAGTGCCCATGTAAACCCCAAAAGGGGCGGGATCCCGACGGGTGGCAAAAAAAGCCGAGACCTCATAGGCCAGGCCACAGCGCTCCCGCAGTTCCACGAACAGACGGCTGGACAGACCGCTCCCCAAGTAGGTGGCCAGCAACTTCAGGGCCGGATAATCCGCAGAAGCAGCAGGGGATCCGCGAAACCCGATCAAGATCGTCGTCTGCTGAGTGGGCTGGGGCAACCTCAGCAGTTGGGGATCCCTCAGAGGGGGCAGGGGAACATCCCGATCCTCTGGAGAGGGGCCGGGAACAACCCAGTCTCCCAAAGCCGCTTCCACCTGGGCAGCCATCTGCTCCGGCGGCTCTGGGCCGATCACCACCATCACCATTCCATTGGGACGACAGTAGGCCGCGTGATAGGCCACCAAATCCTCGCGGGTCAGGGATCCCACCGTCTCCAGCCGTCCCAACCCCGGCAGGGCGTAGGGATGATCCCCATAGAGGGCCTGTCGCACCTGATCGAAAGCCAGGCTGAAAGGCCGTTCCTGCTGGGCGCGAATGGCTTGCAGTATCAACCCCTGCTCTCGCGCCACCTCCTCTTCAGGAAAACTGGGATCCCGCAGCGTCTCCGCAAGCAAATCCAGCAGCTCCGGGAAATCGGCAGCCACACAGCGCAGGCTCACCTCGAAATAGTCGGCAGAACTGTCCACCGATAGCGAGGCTCCCAGCGATTCCACCGCAGCAGCAATGGCCTGGGAGTTGCGCCGATGCGTACCTTTGGTGAGGACAGCCGCCATCAAGTGGCTCACCCCCGCCTGTTGCGGCCGCTCTGCCCGGCTACCACCGCGGAAAAAACAGTGGGCAGCCAAGATCTCCACCGTTGGGTTCTGGCCCAGCAACAGCGTGATGCCATTGGCCAAAAGGACGCGCTGTAAACGGCCACGTTGGGTGGCAAGCAGAGCAGAGTTCATGCAGGCAAGGGATCCCGTCCAAAATCCGAAAATCAAGAGTCCGGAGCGCCAAGGCGGCGCTCACCGACAGGCCAGTTGCAGCTCCGAGGCCATTGCTGGATCGAGGGCAGTCGGCTTGAGAACGGTGACCACATAAGCCTCCGGAGACAAGTACTGCTGGGCCAATTCCCGGATCTGAGCCGGGGTAAAAGATTGCAACAGCTCCAGGTACTCTTGAATGCGTTGCACCCCGCCCAGCGTCTCGTAGTAGCCATAGATGCCCGCCAATTGACTGGGAGACTCGGCGGAGAACAGGAACTCATGGGTGAGCATACGCCGGGTGCGATCCAACTCCGCTTGGCCGATGCCATCCTGCTGCAGCTTTTCGATCTCGTGCAGAATCGTCGCCTCCACCCGCGCCACATCCTCCGGCTCCAGCTGAGCGCCGATACAAAACAGTCCCCCCTCCTTCAACACCAGCGAAGAACAGCCAATGGCCCTCACCCAGCCCCGCTGTTCCCGCAGCAGATGCACCAGCCGCGAAGTACGGCCATCTCCCAGCAGAGAAGCCAACATCTCCAGGCCACAGGCTTGTTGCCAATCGTCAATGCCAACGGTAGGCCAGGCCAATTTCAGACGGGCTTGCTCCAAGCGGGCATGGTCGCTCTCCCGGCGCAGGATCCCTTGGGGACGAGGCTGGGGCGGGATGGGGGGGCTGGCCGGTGCTGGCCCAGCAGCAGAGCTGCCAAACTGCTCCTCCACCAAGGCCAACGCCCGCTCGGGATCGATGCCACCCGTCACCACCACCGTCATGGATTCAGGCCGATACCAAGCGCGGTGGTAAGCGCGCATCACCTCAGGGGTCAGTTGCATCAAGCTTTCCGGTGTGCCCAACACCGGTCGTCCATAGGGATGCTCCCCATAGGCGGTCTGCATCAAAAGCTGATAGGCCGTGTAATCAGGGTTGTCGGCGGCGCGGCGAATTTCCTCCAGAACCACCTGCCGCTCCCGCTCAAACTCTGGATCCGGGATCCCGGCCCGCAAAACCACCTCTGCCAAGTAGGGCAAGGTATCCGCTAGGTCAGCAGCAGCCACCGTAATGTAGTAATGGGTGTAGTCTTGGCCGGTGGCAGCATTGGTAACTCCGCCCCGTCCTTCCACGGCCCAATCCAGCTCACCAGGGGCCAGCCGCTCGCTACCCTTAAACACCATGTGTTCCAAAAAATGGGATAGGCCCAGCCACTCCGGCGGCTCATGGCGTCCACCTGTCCGTACCCAGACATCAACGGTTACAGAATCGGCAATGGGGATGGGATGAAGGATAACGCCTAACCCGTTGCTCAGTCGGTGGGTGTAGGCGGGCAAGAGACGAGGAAAGCGGTTCAAAATTCTTAATTGATGGAGAACAGTCTTAATTGTAGATGGAGAGGGGCTCCGGGAAATAGTATCTGAGACTACTTTTCTCGGCCTTCTCTCCCCACCTTGCAGATCCCAACCCCTTTTGTGGTAGAGGGAGAACCTAGGTACCTTGGGCTGCTCCCTGTCCAGACATCCCCCTAAGGCTCATTGCGCAGATCCGGGGATCCCTGCCAAGCCAGACTGGGGGATCCCTCGCTTGCCAGATTGTCCTCCACCTGAAATCCAGGGGGCCATCCTTCGCTATCGCGCACCCGCTGCACCACCTCTTGGGGCAGCACGACCCCCAACTGCCGGGCAGCCATGGCCACCACATCCCCGCGATCGATCAAGCCGGCAATGGCGCCGGTGGGCGTGAAAACCAAAATGCGGCGGGGTTCTGCCTGGCGCATCATCTGAATCACCTGGGGAATGGGGGTCTCTTCTCGTACCCCCTGCAGTTGCTCCATCGGCTTGAGAATGGCTTTCAGGGTGAGGCGATCCCACTGGCTGCGCTCGATGTCGTTGAGCAATTCTGGCCTGACCAACCCGCGATAACGGCCATCTTCCTCGGCAAAATAAACCTCCGCTGGCTGAGTTGGAGCTTCCGGCCTGAGAGAAGAAGGCACCAGATAGCGATCCACAAACTCCCGCAGGCTCATGTTCGCGTCCAAAACCCGAAACTGGCGGGTCATCACATCTGCAGCTTTCAGGCGGGCCAGCACCTGCTGCAGTTGCGCGTACTGGCTGTAGCGGCGGGCGGTGTTCAAAATAAACAGGCCGATCAACCCCACCCAGAGGCCGTTGAGGCTCCCCCAAAATACCACCAGCAGACCTAGCCCCACCAAACCCCAGCCCACCCCCTGGCCGGCTCGGGCCGCCCACAGCATACCCTTTTGCCGATCCCCTGTCCAACCCCAGATGGCCGCCTTGAGCATTTGCCCCCCATCCAGAGGCAGGCCCGGCAGCAGGTTAAACAGGGCAATCGTCAGGTTGATGGCAGCCAAGCTGGTGAGGGTTGAGGCCAGCATCGACTCCGGCACAGCCCAAGCCCGGGCCATGCTGAAGAGCACAAACAGACCCAAGCTGAGGAGAGGGCCTGCCACCGCCACGCAAAAAGCCCCAAGGGGGCGGGGAACTTCCCGCTCAATCGCCGCCATACCCCCAAAAATAAATAGGGTTATCGAGTTAACCCGTACCCCATAGGCGCGGGCCACCAAGCTGTGGGCCAACTCATGGGCCAGCAGAGAAAGAAACAACCCCATCGCCGTCAACACCCCGTAGGAGAGCACCAGCAGGAGGGCCGCCGGGAACCAGGTGTAGTCGATGAAAAAGGGGATCCCCCACAAGCTACCGATGCGCAGGCGACTGGTCATGACGATACAACTCCTTACACAGCTCTCACCGAGACTCTACGGCGCGGATGCTCCGGTACTTATGCCTGGGGAGAAAGCGCCCATCTAAACTACCAGTTCCAGTTGCGTATGTTTGCGTATGTTATGGATAGGCAGACACCAGAAACGGCTTTGAGGGCGCTGGTAACCGGCGTTGGCTCAGCGGCACGGAGCGCTTGCAGGGCTGCCTTGTAAACCAGCCCAGAGGCCCGCCCAGAGGCCCGCGGTTAGGCAACCGGCTCTAGGGCTACCCAAAGCCCCCAACTGCCCAGGTAGGTTCCATTGAAGACGGCAAGCAGCCCCTCAACTTGGGATCCCTCTCCTCCAGTGTAGCCCCTCTGCCGGGCCCTCCGTTTCCTTGAGGCTTCCCCCCGGCAGACAGCGGGCCCTGCCCTATCCCTAGAGGATCTTGAGGATCTCCTCGGAGCACAACACTACCTACAACACCAGACCCCCGAAGATTGTGATAACGTGGTTGGACATTGGGTCGGCGGGGCCAACCAGCACTCAAAAGTTGGAACGACCGAGCTTTAGCAGGGGAGCTTTGCAGGAGGGGTGTGGCTATGGTGTGGACTTCGTCCCACTCAGGCGAACAGAGCGAAGAAGTGCAGGGACTTGATCCCGCCCAGACGATGGGAGCCGCGCCTCCAGGCGAGTTTCCGGCCACAGCCCCGGCGGCCAGCCCGGTGTTCTACCGCACCTACAGCCGTCGCCGCCCAGATGGCAGCCGCGAGACTTGGAGCGAGGTTTGCGATCGCACCTTGGCCGACATCGCCCGGCTAGGGCGCTTCACCCCTCAGGAGCGGGAGCTGGTAGAACGTCTGCAGCGGCAGTTGAAGGCGTTGATCTCCGGTCGAGCCTTGTGGGTGATGGGCACCGACTGGATCCAGAAGCCGGAAAACTTCTCCGGTGCCTACAACTGCACCAGTTTGGCGGTGGTGGACTGGCGGGCCTTTGGCCTGATGATGGATCTGGCCATGATGGGCTGCGGCACGGGAGCGGTGCTGGAACCCCAATTCATCAACCGCTTGCCTCCCATCCTCAACCGCCTTCAGGTTCACGTCAAGGGATCCATCGGCACCACCCCTCCCGAAGAGCGGCAGGAGCACACCCGCATCCAACGGCAGGGATCCCAGGTGCACATCCAGGTGGGGGACAGCCGCCGCGGCTGGGTGGAGTCCTACCAAGCGCTGCTGGAGCTGGCCTCGGATCCCAGCTTTGGGGGCCAGGTGGAAGTGACAGTGGACTTGAGCGATGTCCGCCCGGCTGGGGAGCGGCTGAAAGGGTTTGGGGGCGTAGCCAACCCCATTAAGCTGCCCGGCTTGTACGAGCGCTGTGCCGCCATCCTCAACAGGGCGGTAGGTCGGCAACTGAACTCGGTGGAGTGCTGTTTGCTCATCGACGAGGCGGCGGTGGTGGTGGTGGCGGGAAACATTCGTCGTAGCGCTGGCATTCGTCAGTTTGCTGCCGACGACCAGCTGGGATCCACCGCCAAAGACAACCTCTGGCAGCAGGACGAAAACGGCAACTGGAGAATTGATCCCGAGCGAGATGCCCTGCGCATGGCCAACCACACGCGGGTGTTTCACCGCAAGCCGACGCGGGAAGAATGTGTTGAGGCCGTGCGGAAGCAGTTTTACTCAGGCGAGGGGGCCATCCAGTGGGCCGGGGAAGCCGTAGCACGGGCCAATTGCGACCTTATCCCACCCGACCTAAAACCCGACTTTCTCAAAGCCTATGAGGCAGGAACGGCCCGAGAATGGCTAAAGGGACGGGATCCCTCCCTAGGGGAAGAGGAACTTCAGGATCGCCTGTGGCGCTATGGGCTGAATCCCTGCGTGACAGCCGATACCTGGGTGCACACGGGCGATGGGCCGCGCCAGGTGAGAGACCTGATTGGGAAGCAGCACAGCACCTATATCAATGGAGAACTATTCAGTACCACACCGGAGGGGTTCTTCTACTCCGGTACCAAGCCTGTGCTGAAGCTTTTGACCAAGGAAGGGTTCTCTCTGCGGCTGACAGGCAACCATCGGGTTCTCAAAGTCACCGCTCAAACCCAAAAGGCACAATACACCGAGTGGGTACCGGCAGAAAGCCTACAACCGGGCGACCGCATCCTGCTGCACAACCATCGCGATCTCACCCCGTGGGATGGGGCGGGTACCTGGGAAGAAGGCTGGCTTTTGGGGAATTTGCTGGGTGACGGTAGCCTTACGGCAACCCCGTGGAACGACACGGCTTTATTACGCTATTGGCAAGATACCCAAGCCGAAATGAGCCAGTATGCGATTCAGCTTTTGCAAACGGCAGTGGGTTACGAGCCCCGCCAGCCAGAGGCATATCACTATGCGCAGCTTGGGTTGCGGGTTATCGGCTCCAGGGGGTTGGCAAAACTGGCGGCCCAGTTCGGCATGAGGCCCGGACAAAAGCAGATGACAGAGGCGCTCGAAGCCACCAGCTTCCAGTTTCATCGAGGCTTCTTGTGCGGGCTCTTTGATGCGGATGGCAGCGTGCAAGGTAATCAGGAGAAAGGGGTTAGCGTGCGGCTCTCTCAAAGCCATCTGGGTACCCTCAAAGCGGTTCAGCGCATGCTGGCGCGGCTGGGCATCATTGCAGTTTTGTATGAGAATCGCCGTCCTGCTGGATATCGCCTGCTGCCGAACAGTGCTCGCCAACCTGCACCATACGCTTGCAAAGCCCAGCACGAATTGGTTATTGCCAACGACAACTTGCATCTGTTCCAGGAATGGGTCGGCTTTCGGGAACCGCACAAAGCCCAAAAGCTAGAGGCACTGCTGAATGGCTACAAGCGCCAGCTCAACCGAGAGCGGTTTGCTGTGACGGTTGCTGCCCTTGAGGCAGACGGGGTAGAGCCGGTGTATGACTGTACTGTCCCCGGCCCAGCGTGCTTTGATGCCAATGGGTTTGTTGTCCACAACTGTGGCGAGATTATTGGCCACACATTCCATTGCAACTTGGCCGAGATCCACCTCAACCGTTTGGATCCCCACAACCGGCAGGAGCAGGAAGACGCCTTTACAGCGGGAGCTCTCACGGTGGCAGCCCTACTCCACCACCGCTTTGTGGAACCCCGCTTCCAGCGCTCGCGGGAATGGGATCCCATCGTCGGCGTCTCGTTCACAGGCCTGTTCGACTTTTGCGTCAAAGCCTTTGGGGTTGAATGGCTGCGCTGGTGGCAGGAAGGGAGACCCGATACCCCCATCGGGAAGGAATTCAAGCAGCAGGAGCGGGAATACCTCAGCCGCTGGAAGGAGATCGTCCACCGCGTGGTCTGGGACTACTGCGACCGCCACAGCCTGCGCCGCCCCAACCGCTGCACCACGGTTCAGCCCGCCGGCACCAAGTCGCTGCTCACCAACGCCTCTCCCGGCTGGCACCCGCCCAAAGCCCAACGCTACATCCGCCGCATCACCTTTGCCAAAAATGACCCGGTGGCGCTGGCCTGTCTGGACTATGGCTACTCGGTGGTACCTGCTCAGGCGGACAAAGATGAAAACGGGAACTTGCTCAACGACCCCTTTGATCCCCGCTGTACCGAATGGCTGGTGGAACTGCCTGTGGAAGTAGAATGGGCCAACCTGCCCGGTGCTGGCCAGATCGAGATCGAGCAATTCTCGGCCCTGGCCCAGTTTGACTTCTATATGCAGGTTCAGAAGTACTACACCACCCACAACACCTCCGCCACCATCGAGCTGCGGGAGGACGAGGTGGAAGCTCTGGGATCCCGTATCTACGAAGCCATCCGCGACGACGAGGGCTACATCAGCGCAGCGCTGCTGGCCCGCTTCGATGCCCCCTTCCCCCGCCTGCCTTTTGAGAAAATCGACAAGCCCACCTACGAACGACTGGTGGCCGAGGTCAAAAAGAGACGGCGGACAGATAACTTCTTCGCGGCCCTGGCCCGCTACGACCGCAACCTGACCCTGACAGCAGAGGGACCGGCAGGGTGTGACGCTCTGGGGTGTCTGTTGCCAGATTCGGCGCCTCAGAGCTAGTTCCCCAAAAGGGTTCCCCCTGCTGCCGACCAACCCCATCGGATGCAAAGGCGCGACCGAGCTCCCTCCTGTGATACCTTTGTAGGGACTCCTCACAACCCCAGGGATCCCTTCTGCCCTTGGAATCGGCCCCATGCAAGACGAAAAAGACACGCTTCGCCAACAGCTTCTCACCCTGCAAAGCGAGGCCCTCGCCCAAGTGGAACAAGCTGACGGTCTGGAGGCTCTGGAACAGATCCGCATCGACTACCTGGGCAAGAAAGGTAAGCTCTCCAAAATCTTGGGGGGAATGGGGAAGCTGCCCCCAGAAGAACGGCCTGCCATTGGCGCTTTGGCCAACACCTTTAAAGAGGCCCTCCAATCCAGTCTGGAGCAGCGCAAACAGGCCCTTGGTGAAGCTCAACTGCTGGCCCGCCTAGAAGCAGAGCGCCTGGATGTCACTATGCCCGGGCCCCGTCGGCCTCTGGGGCGGATCCATCCGCTGCAGGCCACCATCGACCGCATGCTCGATATCTTTGTGGGAATGGGCTACACCGTGGTGCATGGGCCTGAGCTCGAGACGGAGTACTACAACTTCGAGGCCCTCAACACCCCTGCCGACCATCCGGCGCGGGATATGCAGGATACCCTCTACCTGGCCAATGGCTACCTGATGCGTACCCAAACCTCCTCGGTGCAGGTGCGCTACATGGAGCAACACCAGCCGCCGCTGCGCATTGTGCATGCCGGTCGGGTGATGCGCCGCGATACCGTGGATGCCACCCACTCCGCTGTGTTTCACCAGATGGAAATTTTGGCGGTGGGCGAGAACCTCACCTTTTCCGACCTGAAGGGCACCCTCAACACTTTCATCACCCGCCTATTGGGCAAGCGAGAAACCCGCTTTCGGCCCAGCTATTTTCCCTTTACCGAGCCTTCTGCTGAGATGGACGTGCGCTTTGGCTCGAAATGGCTGGAAATCTTCGGCTGCGGCATGGTGGATCCCAATGTATTTCAAGCGGTGGGCTACGACCCGGAGCGCTACACCGGATTTGCGGCAGGGATCGGCATTGAGCGGATGGCCATGCTCCTCCACGGCATTCAGGATATCCGCCTGTTTTATACCAGCGACCTGCGCTTTCTGTCTCAGTTTTAGGTGGCTATTGGGGGACGAAACCCTCACCCTCAGCCGTGCCAGACCTTCGAAAAAACCTCTGTCAGGAAAAGGTTTGCTTGTAGATCAACTGCAATTGTTCTAGCTCATCTTGGCGGGCAGCACGGCGCAGCAGGCGCATTTGCTCTTCGATGAGCTGGCGAGCCTCATTACGGCTAATCGGATCGAAGACCAACTCCTCCATGGCAGCAGGATCCCCGCTGTTATCCGGCGGCCTGAAGTAAACCCGAAAAAAGAGCCTTTGGGCGTAGAGAGTGGTGAAGAGAGCCTGATTTTCGTCGACCTGACACAGGCTGTAGAGCAGACCAAATGTGGGGTGATTCAGATACAACTCATTCATGCCCAATAGCGTATCACTCTTGGGGGAGAGGAGAGACTTTTCTTCCCGGTCGGTGCCAGAGAAAGTTCTGGAAATGATGTGGCTATGGCTCTTGAGACCAAGGGCTTAAATCACAAGTTCCGCCCAGCTCGATTTTGGCTGTTGCGACTGGATTCAACATTAGCAAACTAACAAGATTTTGGGTCAGGCTGTTACCGCCGCTGCTGTTCCCGCACCTTCCTCTTCGTGTCATTCAATTCGTTTTCCACCTCTAGCTGACGAAATTGCTCTTCCAATTCATCCCAAGCCTCGAAAGGTTTTCCCCAAGGGCTGAAATTCCGGTCCGGGTTGTCGATGCCTTTGGCTTGCGCGGCTCTTACCTCCTGCAGCTTAGCCTTCACTTCTTGGCGGCGCTGGCGAATCTGCGGCAGCAGGGCTTCCATTTGTTGGATTTTCTCCTTTTGGGCTTTCATTTGACCCCATAGCTGGCTGCCCCTCTCCAACAGCTCAGCCTCCCGGCGTCGCGCTCCTTCGGCCAGATCGGGACGATTGGCCCGCTGCGCCTTCTCAATGCGAAAGTGCCAGGTTTTAATCTCCTCAGCCAAGTTGAGAATGCTTTTTTGGAGAGCTTCCTCTTGGGCGCGGCTTTCCTGCAACAGCCGCAGGGTATCGGATTCCTGCTGGCGCAACTGCTCATCGAGGGCTTGCAGCTCGATCTCAGGGTGGGCCCTGAGAAATTCTTCCAGGCGGGTTTCCAAAAACCGGATGATATCTTCGATCAGTTTCATGGACGGATCCTCTTCCCAAGCCCTCAGTTGCGTTTAGAGTAGCCCAAGCTGGGCCATCCTAGATAGGGTTATCCCATGCCCGTTTAAGACATTCCCTTCGACCTTCACCCAAAGTGAGGCCAGGGATCCATCCGGCACGCCAGTTCACCGCAACTGGGAACTCTCCTGAACCCAACTGCCCCCAGGCGGATCCCTCTCAATCCAGCAAACGGCCATCTCCAACCCGGATAATGCGCTGGGCGGCCTGGGCTACTTTAAGGTCATGGGTGACCACGACCAGGGTGATGCCCTGGCGGTGGAGCTCGGCAAAAAGGTTCAGCACTTCCTGGCCGGTATGGCTGTCCAAAGCCCCAGTCGGCTCATCAGCCAGCAACAGGTGCGGTCGGTTGACAATGGCACGAGCAATCGCCACCCGCTGCTGCTGGCCGCCGGAGAGTTGGGCCGGACGCTGCTGCAGTTTGCTCCCCAAGCCCACTTGTTCTAGGGCTTGCTTGGCCCGCCGGCGTTGCTCCGGCTCCGGGATCCCAGCATAGGCCAAGGGCAGCATGACGTTCTCCAGCGCTGTCAGGACGGGCAGGAGATGGAACTGCTGGAAGACAAAGCCGATTTTTTGGTTGCGAATGTGGGCCAAATCGCGATCGGTCAGGGTGGAAACTTCCACCCCATCCAGCCAGTAGCGCCCTGAGCTGGGCCGCTCCAAGCAGCCGATGAGGTTCATCAGGGTGGATTTGCCGGATCCAGAGGGCCCCATAATGGCGCAATACTCTCCCGGCTGGATCGCCAAGTCGATATCGTAGAGGGCCTGAAAACTGCCCTCCGGCAGTGGATAGACTTTGTTCACCCCAACCATCTGCACTACGGGCGGGCTGGCCGCAGCCAAGGCCTCGGCTGGGCGCTCCAGGGATCCGACCGGCCCACGGCGATGATTTGCCCAGGAATCTTGCTCAAGCATGGTTGGCACCGCGACTTGCCCCATTCTAGCCTTTGGGCTTCCCTGGCTTGACGGCTAACCGGAAGAGCGGATCTCCTGCGGCTGATGGTAGGGGCAGCTCCCCTGGGGATCCACCCTGAGGCGGTAGAGGGGAGAGCGTTCCTGATCGCAGCGAAAGGCTTGGGCTTGGGAAGTCAAGATCTGGCGGGCAAAGCGACAATTTTGGCACTTTTTGCCACCGTGATGACTGGATACAGAAGGCTGTTTTGGACGCGGCACGATCCCTGCTGGAGAAGGGGCAGCCTCTGCCGGGCGGATCAGCTCCCGTGGAGAAAGGCCGCGCAGCACCAGTTCGGATCCCTGCCAGCGGGCTTCCACTAAGCCGGTATCGGCCCAGGCCGGCCAACGGGGATCCTGGGTGATCTGGGGCGGCAGACGCACCTGTACCCCCGCCAAAGTCCGCGGCGACCCCTGCTCCTGCCAAACTTCTTCCACCTCCCCCTCATAGCGCAAAGGGGGATCCCTGATCTCGGCGGGGGAACCGGCCTTCAGCTCCGCGAGCCTAACTGGGGTTTGTAGGTGCCCATCGGGCAACTCCAGCCAATGCCCAGGCTGAGGGCAGTGGACATGGTAGCGATTGCACAGCTCCGGCAGATCCGCCAGATCCTGAGCCTGCTTGGGGTCGGCGTGAACCAAGACCAAATGCTGGGGGCGAAAGGTGTGGATGATCTGGGTGAGATGCCCGACATCGTTGTGGCTGTGCCAGGTTATCCATTCAACGGCAATGCGGGAGCGCAGCGGCGCCGGCCAACGCTCAAACGGGGTAGCCAGTTCCACCTCTGGCAGCCGCACCAGCAGACAGGAGCGCTGCGGTTGGGCCAGCAATCTCGACCAGATGGGATCCCAAGCCTCAGGCCCAGCATCGGCATCGCACAGCAGCAAGCCTTGGGGCAGAGGATCCGCCTCGGTAAGGGGCTGCACCTGGGGGTGTAGGCGGTCTTCCCAGAACAAAGGCTGATAGGTGGCGAAATTGCGCACCGCCTCCGGCAGGTAGGGAAGCAAACGCTCATAGAGATCGCAGCCTGCCGCCAACCCTGGCGCCACCCACACCTTATCGCCGCGCGACGCTTTCGCAGACAGCGCTTGGGGAGACTGGGTAAAGCGATGGTGGGCTTTGAGGAGAAAGATCAGCTCCTGCCCCAACCCCAGCACCGGCAGGGGAAACAGCACCGTTTGCCCCGCTTCCAGGGCGCTGAGCAACCGCTCCACCAGGCGATTTTCCAGGTGACGACGGGCCGGATGACGGGTGGATCCCAGCGAGGCTTCCATAAGCAGCACATCCGGCTGCCAGTGACGCAAAGCGGCGAGATCCAAGCCGGGGGCAAAGCGAGTTGAGGCCAGCGAACAGTCGCCCGTGTACACACAGGTTTGGGCCGGAGAGGTTTGGGCATTTTGCAGCAGGGTCGCCGCCGCCCCTGGCAGATGCCCAGCCGCAAAGAAAGTGAGCATCAGATGGGGCAAAATCTCTCGCGCCCGGCCCAAAGGCAGCGCCCGAAAGGGGGGAAAGCGAATGTCCCGGTCGTAGCCCGGCCAAATACCGCGCTCCCACAGACCAGCGGCCAAATGGGCGGTCACCGGCGTGGCGTAGAGAGGTACCTGAGGATAACGGCGATGAAAGGCAGGCAGCCCCTGCACATGGTCGAAATGGGCATGGCTGCAGATCACCGCATCCGGGATCCCTGGCAGAGCCTTAAAGAGAGCAGGAGCGGGCAACCCACAATCGAGAAGCAAGCGGTGGCATCCGATCTCCACCCAATAGGCACAGCCCTGTTGACGGGGATCCGTACCCAGGGGTAGCAGTCGCAGGGGCGGTCTCTCTGACTCCACAGTTGCGTCGTTTTTACCTACAAGCCTACAAGACCACTTAAAGCCTGAAAAAACGGTTGGGAACTCAGACAGGGACTCCCCCCAGCGCTTACTAACGCACTCTCTTTTCTAGCAAATCAACTCGGCGTCGTTTTATGTTCTGGGTCTCTACAGTCCTAATGAGTCCCGATTCTAGGTCAAGCTAAGATACCAATCTAGATTCCAGCATAGCTTTTGCCATCCAACCCTTTCCACATAGCAGAGAGATAGAATCCCAACAGCCAGGTTCCGGAGAGGGTTGCCAGCTCAGGAGCAGATCGTCAGTTTGGACGCGGGCTGTCTTGGCTCTGCACCCCTAAGAATCTCCGCTCGTGCCAGCGGTGCGAAGCCCTTACAGTCGCTTCAGTCTGGGGTGAGACACCCGGACTACTGAGAAAAACCTTCTGACCCGGTGCATTATTGCTCCGCAACGTTGACGCGACCCATGTTTCAGGTGTGAGCGCAGTGCCTTAGTTTGAATCCAGATGACCGTAATTCTCCTCTGCCCACTCGGCGGTGCGGTTGTTGAGCAGGGCAAGGCCGGCAAAATCGTGATCGTCGGGGCGAGCCGTCAGGATCATCAAGTTGTAGAAAGCCCAGACCAAACCAAAGATCAGCTCAGACCAAGGGGGATCCCAACTGCCGGCAAAACGCAGGGATCCCACCCCCATAGCCAGAAAAGTCAGCACAATAGCCAGAGCCTGAGGCCCCAAGGAGAGCTGGGAAGGCTGTTCGGGATAGGGGGGCACTCCCTGCAGACTTTGCACCAGCGCCTGGATGGACTGAAAAAACTGGCTGCCCGTCTGCCGTTCCGACTGCCAAGCTGCCCCCCACAGATGGGGGGGAAAGGCCAAGAGCCAACTGATGCGCCCCAGGAGAGCATAAGGCAAAAACCACGCGAAGAAGACCCGGTCAAAGGCCGGCACCGGCATCCACCCCGTGCAGAGAAAGACCATCGGCACCGCCAAGTAGACCAGCTCCGCCATCCCACCGGCAGCCCAGAGGGCCAGCCACAGGTATTGAAAGCGCTGCTGCTGTGTGGTCGGCTTGCCCCAAAAGGGGTTTTCCCTCAAGGCCGAAAACAAAGCCAGCAAAGCAACGCGGCGGTTGCGCAAGGGCAACAAAACACCCGTAACCTGGGTTTGGCGAACCAATTGAGATTGCCAGCCACGGCAGTGCATCTGACACCCCAACTGCACAGGGCGGCGAATGTCGATCTGCGGGATCCCTTCCAAAGCCTTGCGCCGGATGAGACAGCCAGAACCCAACAGGGGTGCCGCCTGATACCCTTCGGATCCCACCGCCAAAAGCTGTTGCAGGGGGTGAACGGCTCTGGGCTGGCCTAGGGTGCGCAGCATCGCCTGCACAAACCCGATACGATTGGCGATGGGAGCCCGCTCCGGCGAGTCGTAAAAGCGGGGCAAGGTCTGCCACAGGAAGTCCGGCTCGAGAAAATGGCCCGGCTGCACCAGGAGCAGATACTCCCCTTGGATGTGAGGGGATCCCATTGCATAAGCCAGGGGGTCGGTTGTGGGGCTAGGGCAGGCCCAGTATTCGCAGGGAATGGCCCGCGCCGCCTTGGCCATCTCCTCATCTTCTACCCGATCCACAATGTGGACAAACAACCGCTCCCACGGGTAGTCGAGGTGCAGAGCCGAGAGCACCGTCTGCCGGGTTGCCTCTACGGAATCCCACTGGCGCATCACCAGCACATCCACTCGCGGTAACTGGAAAAACGACCGCCGCAGGACCTCCGGGGATGGGAGCGTCTCTCTCGGCACTTGGGGATAGCGGCTGAGGGTAAAGCCCACCGCCGCCAGCCAAACATACAGCTCTGCCCCCCAAAACAAAAGGGATCCCAAATCCATCAACCCGGCTGTCAGTCGCCAGTAGAGGTACATCACCCCGGCAATGAGGTGAAGCAACCCTGCCCAGCGAAACAAATACACCCGCATCAGCTTTCTGCCTTCCACGCTTTTGCCATTTTCGCCCTCGAAGGGGCAGGGATCTCTAGCTCCTCTCCTCTTCCGGCTGGCCCCAACCTGCAAGACCGGAGAAATTCAGGAATCAGCAGTAGCAAAATCCTGCCTACTGTGGAGCAGACAGTTCCTAGACTGGCGGGTAGCTTGGTCGGCAGAACCGAGGGCCTTCTCTTGCGGGAGCAACTTTCCCAAGCAGTCTCAAAGCTGGGCCTTTCCCTACTGGGCAGCCACCTCAGCCGGATAGACACTCACCTTCTGCCGCCGCTTGCCGTAGCGCTCAAAAGTCACAATGCCGGTGACCACAGAATACAAGGTGTCGTCGCCGCCGATGCGCACGTTCACCCCTGGGTGAAACTTGGTGCCCCGCTGCCTGACCAGAATATGACCGGGATGCACCAGCTCACCCCCATAGCGCTTCACCCCCAACCGCTTGGCATTGGAATCTCGACCGTTGCGAGTGCTGCCCGTTCCCTTCTTATGAGCCATAACACCTCCTGTGCAACTGCATGATCAACAACAAGATAAAGAAATCGGGATTCAGGACACCTGAGTTCAGAGCTTATTCCTCCTCCACAGGGATCCCTGTCGCCGCTGCCGAAGGGGCTGCCTCTGGGTTAGACTCTGGAGCCGCTTCCGTACGGGATGGTGCCGTGGCTAGGGGCACCCCATTGAGTTCAATAGACTCGATCAGCAGACGGGTCAGCGGTTGCCGATGACCCCTCTTTTTGCGGGTCTTTTTCTTTGGCCTCATCTTGTAGACGATGATTTTATCGCCGCGCCGATGCTGTAAAACCCGTGCCCTGACGACCGCCTCCGAAACGTAGGGATGCCCCAACGTGATTTGTCCCTCGTGGTTGATCAACAGCACACGAGACAAATCGAAGGGGCTGTTCTCCTCCACTTCCGCCAGGCGATCGACCTCGTAAAAACGCCCCGGCTCCACCCAAAGCTGCTTACCGCCGGTTTCCACAATTGCGTAAGTCATCTTTCTCCCTGCCGTACAGGTGCCCTGCGGGGGTCTTGAAACCTGATCCGAGCATTGACAGCGATCCCAAATCCTAGCGGAAAAGGCCGCCATCTGTCAGCTAGAGTTGGGCGAGGGTGGCCATTTCCAACGGGTTTGCAACAGTTCCGACGGCGCAGTGGGACGGAATCCCCCTGCTGCTGACCCTCACCCCCAGCCCCCTTAGAGGGAGAGGGGAGTTAAGAATCAACTTCGCAGCATCTGTAGCGACCGTAGGCTAGAGGTTGAAAAATTATTCGGTCAGCTTCTCCCAAGCAGCCTGAAGGGCAGCCTGCATGCGCTGAGCGGCGCGGCTGAGGCGATGTTGCCAGGTTTCCCACTTGTGTTGCAGAAACTCTGCCGCCTCGTCCAGTAGGGAGAGATCGAACTTGCCCCCTTTGGCCAGCTCGTCCCGCACCTGCTTCACCTTAACGCGCACCACCTCCGGCGGATCCTGTGGGCCAACCAACGCCTTGAGGCGATCCCCCATGCGCTGGATAAGCTGTTTCACCTGCCGAGATTTTTCGCTCCAAAAGTTCTTTAAGCCTTCCGCTTCCGATTTCAGCCGTTGCGGAGCATTCTCCTTGACCACCACCGCGTCCACATCAATGGCTTCCACGTCCTCAGGCAGGAGAACGGCGCGCCCCCCCCAAGGCTCGGCAATGCTGCCACCCAGAATATAAGCGGCAATCGCTCCAGTCTCCCAGTCAAAGAGAAAATCCTCAATCCAGCCGACCTCTCGATTCCCAATGCGCACTGTGCGGCGGTAAAGAGAGCTGATGGGGGTTAGGGGGGTAGCAAAAACGGTAGAGTAGGTCAGCAGCGCGTCTGGCCCGATGAGAGAAATCTGCTCCAGGGGGGTGTACCCCTGCTGGCTGGTGAAGTAGCATACCCGCCCTGTTGGGTCAACCCAGATTTCTTCTACGGTACCCAATGCGGTAGCAGTGCTGCCATCGAGGGCCAGCAGGCCCACCACTTGGCTACGTCGGATGATCTGTTCCATAGGGTTCATCGAGTTATCTCCTTGATGGGTTAGCTGGGCAGCCTCAAAATCCGCGGTAGTGGCGCAGTTGCCCCCTGAGCCGGGCAATTTCCTGAGCCATGTCCAAGACCATCGCTGCCCCCGTCCAGTTAAGCCCCAAGTCTCGGTGTAGGCGGCTCATTTGCAACAACCGCCTGAGCTGTTGGGGGGTCAGGTAGCTGCTCTCGGCCTCCACTAAGCCTTGGGCCAGCAGCCATTCCAGCAGGTGGGGAGGGATCCCCAGCAGTTCCGTGGCCTGCTCAAAGGTATAGAGCCGTTCTTCTACCCGCACAATGGCCAAACTCATAGACTCACCTCCTGCAAGTGGGCGCGGGGATCCCAGCTACGGCTTTGGCGCAGCTTTTCGTAGAGATCCCGCTCGGTCTGGGAAAGGGATTTGGGTGCCACCACCTTCAGCCGCACCAGCAGGTCGCTCCGCTGGCCTTGGGGATCCCGCCAGCCTTGGCCCCGCAGCCGCAGGGTTTGGCCGCTGTCTACCCCGGCAGGGATCCTCAGTTGCACGCGACCCGTAGGGGTGGGAACTTCCGCCGTCCCTCCCAAAGCCGCCTCGTCAGGAGTAATGGGCAGCTCGCAGAGCAGGTTGTCTCCGTCAAAGCGGAAGAAGGGATGGGGGGGCAGCTCCAGGGTGAGGTAGAGATCCCCTCTTGGCCCGCCAAAGGGGCTGACCTGGCCTTTGCCCTTGACGCGGATGCGACTGCCCGGCTTAGCGCCGGGGGGAATGCGGATAGTTAGCGTTTCTCCATCTAGGTTCAGCCGTTTCTGGGTGCCGTGGAAAGCTTCTGCCCAACTGAGACCCAGGGTGCCCTCCACATCCTGCCCCGGCAAATCCACCGAAACAAACGGCCCAAAGCCGCCGGCGAAGCCCTGGAACCCGCTGCGGCGGGAGCCCATACGGCCCAGCAGCTCGTTGATAAACTCCTCGAAGCTGGCGTATTGGGCGAAGCCCTCCATGCCCGGCATTCCAGCAGCAGAACCAGTACCCACCCGCTGCCAGTACTGCCCAAACTGGTCGTAGCGCCGCCGCTTCTCTGGATCAGAGAGCACCTCGTAGGCTTCGTTGATCTCCTTGAAGCGCTCCTCTGCCGCCTTATTCCCAGGGTTGACATCGGGGTGATACTGGCGGGCCAGCTTGCGATAGACGCGCTTGATTTCCTCGGCAGAGGCATCTCTGCTGACGCCCAGGATCTTGTAGTAATCCTTGAAGTCACTCGCAGCCATAGGCTCACCCCTGCAAGGTTAGGGTTTTTCGAGCTATTTCCAGAATACAAAGTTGCAGTTGGCGAATTAGAGCAGATCCAAAAGAGGTAGAGGCAGAAGGGCGAGATGGCGCTTTACTGTGCTCTCACTACTTCGGAAACTTTTTGGGCTAGGGCTTGCGTTTGGAGAAGATCCCTTTCTCATCTCGTGTGAAAATTTGCTTGACCTTTTCCCAAGCTTTGAGGAGTGCATGGGTGGAGTTATTGCTCTCTTGTTTGGCTTGGTTGTAGGCTTCCACAAAGGTTTGCTGCGCTTCTTCCGAGAGGTCAGCGCGGATTTCCGGCGAGATGCTCTCTGGGGTTAAGTCTCCCTCTGGCTCACCGGGCAAGTTCAAGTCGGCAATGGAAACTTCCTCTCCGCCAGCACTCTGCAGCAGCCAGTAAATTTCGCCCGACTTCTCTTCCGGTACTTGCACCACCAACAAGAACTCGCCCGCCTGTACCCGGGTTTGGTAGATGGCGGCTTTCTCCTGCGGCATACCCAAGGCAATCAGGGCGGATCCCAGGCCCGCTCCCAGTGCTCCGTACAAAGCGCCGCCCGTTGCCCCCAACAAAGCGGCTCCCAGAGGCCCAGCGGCCACCACTGCCCCCAAAAAGGGAATGAACAGCACCCCCACGCCAGTGAGCAGCCCCAGCAGGGATCCGAACAGGGATCCATAGATGGCCCCATTGGTCAGACCGTCCAGAACCACCTCTTTGCGGGTGATAAACCCGGTAATTTTGGCTTCGGTTTGAAAGTTGCGGCCAATAATGGAGATGCGATCGTTGGGAATGCCACGGTTCAAAAGCCGCTGGATACACTCTTGCAGCTTGCCCTCTTCTTTGAAAGCGGCGGAAACACACTTTTTGGGAGCTTGGGCAAAAGCGCTCATACGCAATCTCCTGCTGAGTTTTACAGTGCCAAGGCAGGTTTTTTAACCTTTTCCCTGCTACTACTCTCGTCTTACTACTCTCGTCTATTGTCTCCCCTCTTCAGCAAAGGACTCGGTCGCAGAATCGCGAACCCCCTGGAGAAATCTCCGTACTGAGGATGCCAACTCTACCCTTACCCCCAGCCTCCTTCCAGGAGAGGGGAGTTGGGATTCAACGCATGCTACTTGCTGCCGGAATGACTGGGGGGTTTGGAGGAGCTACAGCGAGCGGATCCCGGCCATCAAGCCCTGGCAGACCCCCGTCAGGAAGTCTTGATCTAGGGTTTCGAGGGTGTCGCTTGGCTTGTGGTAGTGAGGGTTGCGCAAGAAGGCGGTGTCGGTAACCATAACGGCGGCGTAGCCCGCATCCCAAAAGGGGGAGTGGTCGCTCAGGCGAGTGGCAGGCAGGATTAGGCCCCGCTGCCCGGCCAACAACCAACAGCAAGGGATCCCCGCTTTTTGAAAATCACGCTGCAGCTTGAGCAGATCCCCCCAGGTGGGCCAGTTGCCAATAAGGCCAATGTAATCTCCCCGGTTGGGGTAAAGCTTCTCAAGGCCGGCGGGATAGTCCTGGGATCCGGGGGTGGGATCCCGGTAGCCCAGCATTTCCAAAGACAGCATCAGCCGTAGGGATTGCCTCTGACGTTGAAGAAACTGGGCGTAAGCCCCACTGCCCACCATCCCCCGCTCCTCCAGGTCAAAAGCCACCAGCCACAGGGGGGAAGGGGCAGGGTTGGCGGCAAAATGGCGGGCCAATTCCAGCAACACCGCTATGCCGCTGGCGTTGTCGTCTGCTCCAGGGGTTGCCGGGGCAGCGTCAAAGTGGGCTCCGATGAGGATGGGTTGGCGGCCAGAACGGGATCCCGGCAATTTCAAGATCCAGTTGCGGTGCAGGCGGCCACCGGCCTCAAAGGGGAAGGACTCCAGGGATCCCCACTTAGAAAGCTGCTCTTGGATGTAGCGCTCCACCTGCTGATGGCCCAAGGGCGACCAGTCGGGATCCCGGGGCTGGGCCACTTGCTGCAGATGAGCCTCTAGGCGCTGCCGCAGGTCTTGGAGATCTGACGCCATCATGAGCTTCCCACTCCAGACCGGGCAACTTGAGCATGGATCTGTCGGGCCAACTCCAGGGTGAAGTAGCGGTGGGATCCCACCGTTCCCGCCAACACCCAAAACGGATCCTCAGGCTCCCCCAGGTGATCCAGCACCAGAGCCGCCCCGGAAAAATCCTGATCCCGAGTATAGTCGTTTACCGTCACCACAGTGGGAATACCGGCCTGCTGGGCCGAGCGCAGCCCATTCTCCGAGTCTTCAAAGGCCAGGCAGGCCTGGGGGGGCAGCCCCATCTGTTCCAGGGTGTAGAAGTAGATGTCGGGGGCGGGCTTTTTGGCGGGGACAATATCGCCGGCAGCGATCACTTCAAACCAGCTTAGGCTCTCCGGCAGTGTGTGCTCCAAAAGGGCTGTTACATTTTCCGGCGTGGTGGTGGTGGCAATGGCCAAGCGGATCCCAGCAGCTCTGGCCTCCTGCAGGAGGCGCTTCACCCCTGGGCGGAGTGGGATCCCCCCTTGGGCCAATAGGGCAGTGTAGTGGCGGGTTTTGGCCTGGTGCAACCGGGCAATCAGAGCCACCAGATCTTCCCCAGGGAGCAGCGGCGGCTGAATGGTGTCGATAAAGTGGCGAATGCGCTCTTTACCTCCCGTAATGGCCAAGAGCTGGCCGTACAGCTCCACCGACCAGTGCCAGTCCAGCCCTGCCTCGGCAAAGGCAGCGTTAAAGGCCACGCGATGACCATCCCGCTCCGTGTCCGCCAGCGTGCCGTCCACATCGAAGATCAAAGCTTGGAGTGTCATGTGTACCCCCACCCGCCTACAAGCGACTCTATGCTACTGCATGGCTTGGGTGCCCCTAGCCAGGTTTCTGGGAAGGCCAACAAGGTGAGAAAATGAGGCACTGGTTATCCAATCTCGCCATGAGCTTCGATTTTGACTTGATCATCATCGGTGCCGGCGTCGGCGGTCACGGCGCTGCTTTGCATGCTGTCGAATCCGGCCTGAAAACCGCCATCGTCGAAGGTGCAGAAATGGGCGGCACCTGCATCAACCGCGGCTGCATCCCCTCCAAGGCTCTGCTGGCCGCCTCAGGACGCCTGCGGGAACTGCAACACAGCTCTGAGCTGGGCATCCAAGTGGGATCCGTCCAGGCTGACCGGGGAGCGATTGCCGCCCATGCTGCCCAAGTGGTGGAGAAGATCCGCGCCGACATGACTCGCTCGCTGGAGAAGCTGGGGGTAACAATCCTGAGAGGGCGAGGCAAGTTGGTGGCACCCCAGCAGGTGGAAGTCCAGGAAGAGAAGGGATCCTATACCTACACGGCGCAGGATGTTATTCTTGCTACGGGCTCCCGCCCCTTTGTGCCCCCTGGCATCGAGGTGGATGGGCGGACGGTGTTCACCAGCGACGAGGCGGTGCGGCTGGAGTGGATCCCGGAGCGCCTAGCGATTATCGGCAGTGGCTACATTGGCCAGGAGTTTGCCGACATCTACACTGCCTTGGGATCCCAGGTCATCCTCATCGAAGCCCTGGAGACCCTGATGCCGGCCTTTGACCCCGATATTGCCCGCCTGGCCCAGCGGGTGCTGATTAAGCCCAGGCAAATCCAGACCTACGTGGGGATCACGGCCAAGCAGGTGATCCCTGGCCAGCCAGTAACGATTCACCTCTCCAACGGCGAGACGCTGCAGGTGGATGGCTGCTTGGTGGCTGCCGGTCGGATCCCGGTCTCAGAGGGGCTGGGCTTGGCCGAGCTGGGCATCGACACCGGCAAACGGGGGTTCATCCCCGTCGATAGCCGCATGGCCACCGATTTGCCTCACCTCTGGGCCATTGGGGATGTGACAGGCAAAATGATGTTGGCTCACGCGGCGGCAGCTCAGGGGAGAGTGGCCGTGGAAAACATCTGTGGCCGTACTGCCTACATGGACTACCTCAGCATCCCGGCCGCGGTGTTCACCCACCCGGAAATGGGTTTTGTGGGGCTGACCGAACCTCAGGCCAAGGAGGAAGGCTACAGCGTGGGCACGGTGCGCACCTACTTTGGCGGCAACTCCAAGGCCATTGCTTCGGGAGAGACAGAGGGCATGGTCAAGCTGGTCTTTGACAAGAGCACCGGCCTACTGCTGGGATCCCATATCTTCGGGCCCCATGCGGCGGATTTGATTCACGAGGCAGCTCAGGCCATTGCTCGCCGGGCCACGGTGCGAGAACTGGCCGGCTTGGTGCACGTTCACCCCACCTTGGCAGAGACGCTGGAGGAAGCCTACAAGCGGGCAACTCACGCTCTGGCAGGGGCTTAGCCAACGGCTCGGCAGAGGGTCGCCTGCCTCACTCGGTTTTGTGAGGACTCCGTCCCGCCCGCTCTGCCTCCGGCGGGGTTTACAACCAGGCTGTGAAGGGCCAGGTTCTCAGACGGGCAACCCAGCAAGATCTCCCGGCTCAAAGCGTCAAGAAGACCTTAGGATGGGGGGGAACGCGTGGGAGGAAGTGCTTTTGGTGAGCGAAGCCGAGATTACCCGGGCGGTGCAGGCCCAGTACGAGACTTTCCCCTATCCTCCTATTCCTTACGACCGACCCTTTGAGGGCTTCTCCAGTCTGGGCAGCTATACCTTGGCGCAGTACGCCCGCACCCGTAGGCTGCAAGAGCCCGCAGGAGCCAGGTTTTTGGTGGCAGGGTGTGGCACCGGCTGGGAAGTGCATGGCATTGCCGCCAGCAACCCCGGCTATGGTTCGGTGGTCGGGATTGACATCAGTCGCCCAGCCCTGGAGATGGCCCAGAAGCGAATTAAGCACCACGGCCTGCGCAACTGTTCGGTGCAGTACGGGGATCTGCTGGATCCCTCTACTTGGCCCGAAGGCATCTTCGACATGATCAGCTCCTACGGCGTGATTCACCACACTGCAGATCCGGTGAAGGCTTTGAGCAATCTGGCATCGCGGTTGGCTCCCGATGGGGTGATGGCGCTGATGCTCTACAACCGTTCAGGCCGTTGGCATCTGTACCGCATTCGGCGAGCCTTGGAGTTGTTGGGCATCACCCCACCTGCAACCCCAGAAAAGATCGAATTTGTGCGGCAACTGCTGAAGGGAGCCAGCCCCAATTCCCTTTTGGCCAAGCACGCCAAGGCTCACCAAGAATACTATGGACAAGATGAAAACATTGTCGATAATTTCTTCCATGCCAATGATATTCCTTTCGACATCGGCGAGATTCCCGACTTGCTTGCCCAAGCCGGGCTGGAGTTTATCGATGTAGCCCCCTACTTGGACTATTGGAACGCCAGGCCGTTGATTGCCGCCACCCACCTGGAGTTCCACCGCCGCTACGAGGCCCTCGCTCGCATCGACCAACTGCGGGTCATCGAGTATCTGGAGCCCCTATATCACACGCAAAATCTCTTCTGGTGTTGCCATCAAGGGAAAAAGGTGGACCACTGGGATCCCTTTACAGTCGAATTTTTTAAGAGCTCCCGCTGGCAGCTCAACCCCTTGTTCGTCCGCTATGGCAGCGTGCGCTACTGGGATCAAAAAATCCCCTTTTCAGATCTGTTGGGCAAGCTGGATCCGGCCCAGATCCTGACCCAGAAGATGGATATTTTCTGGCCTATCGCCCGGATCCCGGGCAAGATGATAGCCTCTACCCGCTACCAGGTGGTGGAGCTGCTGCTGCCCCTGGCCAATCAAGCCCGTTCTGGCGCTGAGATCCTGGCTGCCCACGAAGAGAGACCCGACCACCTTCTCAACCTCTTCAGACAGTGGGAAGCAGACCGGTTAGTTCTGCGGGTTGCCTAGCTTCTGGTTATTCCAAACAGTCCAAATCACCAGGGTCAAAGTCTGTTCCATGCTAAGGTTGTATCATGCATGACCGAGGACGGTGCTTCTCCCCAGGCATGTTTGCGCCGGCGGTGCGGAGCACCTCTACTGGGACATCTTCGCCACAGCTTTCCCTGTGAATAGAGCTGGCAAATCTGGATCCCGATCAACATCCCTGACAACCCCAACGCCAGAGCTGGTAGGAGGCAAGGATGGCTGACTACAATCGCGGCATTATGAAGTTCAAGGGGGCAGATAGCCCAATTGTCGTTTTGATCTCGGCAGGAATTGTGGCCGGTGTGGTTTCGGCCCTGATCTGGTGGGCTTTGCACTTTGCTTACGCAGCTTGAGTCTCAGCCCATATCAGAAGCCGAGGTCAGTTTTTCCTACATTGCCAGCCTTCCGAGCAAAGGAGGGGAGTGGGACGAGGCTTCTTTGCAACGCTTGCGGCAGTCTCTTCAGCGTTGGTACCGTGAACACGGGCGGGATCTGCCCTGGCGCCGCACCCGGGATCCTTACGCCATTTGGGTTTCGGAAGTGATGTTACAGCAAACCCAGGTGGCAACAGTTATCCCCTACTTTCAGCGCTGGATGCAAACCCTGCCCGGGATCCCAGCATTGGCGGCAGCCCCCCAGCAGCAGGTGCTGAAACTGTGGGAGGGCCTGGGCTACTACCGGCGGGCCCTGAACTTGCACAAAGCCGCCCAAATCCTGGTGCGGGAACGGAACGGCGAGTTCCCCAGGGATTTGGAGCAGGTGCTGGCTCTGCCGGGGATCGGGCGCACCACAGCCGGCGGCATTCTCAGCGCTGCCTTCGATCAGCCTTTGCCCATTTTGGATGGCAACGTCAAGCGGGTGCTGGCTCGCTTGGTGGCTTTGCAGCAGCCTCCGTCCCAGTGTCTGTCCCTGCTGTGGCAGCTTTCCCAGCAATTGTTGGATCCCGTGCAGCCGCGGGCTTTTAACCAAGCCCTGATGGATTTGGGGGCTACCGTCTGTCGTCCCAAAAAGCCTCACTGTGGCCAGTGCCCTTGGCAAGCGGATTGCAGCGCCTACAATCGAGGTCAACACCAACAATTGCCTATGTCTGCACCCCGTGCCTCCCGTCCTCATAAGCAAATCGCGGTTGCCATTGTTCTGCGGGGAAAAGAAATCCTTATCGATCGACGACTGGAAAGCTCAATGCTCAGCGGGCTGTGGGAGTTTCCCGGAGGCAAAATCGAGCCGGGAGAAACGGCTGCTGAGTGTGTAGTACGGGAGGTGAAGGAAGAAATCGGCATCGATATCGAGGTGGTCGCACCGCTGGCCACCATCGAACATGCCTACACCCATTTCACCGTTACTCTTATTGCTTTTATCTGCCGCTACCTGGGCGGAGAAGCCCAAGCCCTGCAATGTAGCGAGGTGCGCTGGGTCAGCCCGGCGGAGCTGTCGGAATTTCCCTTCCCAGGGGCCAATCAAAAGTTGTTTCCCCACTTGTATGCTTGGCTGGCAGAGCATGGCAACCCATGATGAACCCACCCAATCCGCCAAATGGCTTAGACCCTTCTGGAACGTTTGCCCCAAGACATTCGATAGGATAGTAGATGTCCTGCTGCCGTGAGCTACGGATATGCTTGTCACTCTGGAAAAAGCTGGGGAGATTCTGGCTAAGGGATCCCACACAGCCATCACAACCACAGATGGCAAGATCGCGCTGGTGCCCAAGGGAAAAGAAACCCTCAAACTGACGGCCAACGAAGCCATTAACCTAATGTTTTACGTCGTCCGCTCCGCTGAACCGGCAGAGACGGTGATGGCCCAACTGGAGGAGGCAGTTGCCAAAGCTCAAGCCCCCGATCCAGCCGAGGAACGGGCCAGAAAATATCGAGAACTTCGTGGCGTCTAAAGGGGTGGCATTCGTGCCGGGTGGAGCCTTTCGCCAACTGGAGAGAGACTCCAAAACAAAGATTAAAAGCAGGAGGAGCTGAGGGCGACAAACTTCCCATCGGTGGTCCACCCCAGCAACATTGGCTCCTGCGGTTGAATGGCCCGTCCGGTGAGAGCACAGCATTGGGCTTGGTGGGCCGTGGCCGGGAAGCTGGCCCGAATATCCTCAGGACTGAGGGTGGCAGCCCCTTGGGAGTGGCGTAGGACATAACTCCAAAGAATTTCCCGTATGAGGGCCTGGTAACCCTGATTTCCGGCCAACGCCTTCAGTCGCTGCTTCAGCTCACGTTCCAGCCGAATGCTGGTCACTTCCATCTGGGTCGTGGGAATGGGGGAATTGGCGCGAATGGGCATGCAGGGATCCTCCCTCGAAAAGCCTATACTACTCCTGTAGCATAGCTGGCTTACCGCCTGAGCGGGGATCCCGGCTGGGGTGGGATGGCCCAGGTCAAAATGGGCCTAAGCTGTGCAGCTCTGACCGCTGAGGCAACGTCAGTATCCTGATGGTATGGTTGAGTTGATCCCGTCCCGCCGTCGTGCCTTGGAGCATTTGCTGGCTTGCCTTGGATTCAGGGATCCGGCTTTGCTGGAGCAGCTGCGCTGGGATCTGCTGGATCAGGCCTTGATTCACCCTTCTCTGGATGGCCAGCGGAACAACGATCGGCTGGAGTTGTTGGGGGATTCTGTCCTGCGAATTTTGGTTACGGAATTCTTGTTTCAGTCCTATCCCCATCTGTCGGTGGGAGAGCTGACCGCGATTCGCTCCGACCTGACCAGCGATGCTTACCTGGCAGAACTGGCGGATCTGCACGGCTTGGATCGCTACCTCGAGGTGGGATCCAGCTCTCAAAACGACTTGGCCGGACGGGGTCGGCGGCTGGCGGATGCTTTCGAGGCTCTGCTTGGGGCTTTTTATCTCAGTTGGGGTATTTACACGCTGCCCAGGCTGCATCCCTGGCTGGATCCCTATCTACACCGGCGAGTGGAGCAATGGTTCCAAGACCCCACTCGGCGCAACCCCAAAGCAGCCTTGCAAGAACTGACCCAACGCCTTTGGGGTAGCCTGCCCGAATACCGCCTGGTGGCCGCCCAGGAGCATCCCCCTCATTTCACCATGGAAGTCTGGGGGCAAGGGCGGTGCTGGGGCCGCGGTGAAGGTCGCTCAAAAAAGGCTGCGGAAATGGCCGCCGCTGCTCAAGCCTACGAACACTTGCAGTCGGAGAAGACATGAGAGGCAACCACCGCTACGAGTTGGCCAGTTGGTTGTTTTTGCTGGGGAGCAGCCTGTTTGCGGCGAGCGAGGTGATGACCTTGGGTAGCGACCCCCCTCCGTGGGATCCCGCAGCTCCAACCCTTCTCAATCTCAAGGTTGTCCAAACCCTGCTGGGGATAGGAGCCAGCCTCCTGTTCGTCGTAGGTAGTGCTCTGTTCATCCTCGATGCCCGTCACCGCTGAGATGCGCCCCTTATCCAGCAACCACAATAGCCCTTCTCCGAGAGCAACAGAGGCGAATCAGATGAGAAGCTTGCTAATAAGGACTTCTTCCGGCTACGGGATCCGCAGGCGAGAGACTTTCTTTCTGTGGCAACCCTTCCGGCTCGTTTGACGAGTCATTCGGACGAGAGGAAAAAGATGGCTCCGGGCTGCTCGCGTCGGCAGGATCCATCCCCGGCAAAGCCAAAGAACCAGCAGCCTCGGTGGCCCGAGCATACAGCCTGGCTCGAACCTCTGCCTCCTGCTTGGGCTTCAGATAGAGGTTCTCCAGCAGCACCGCCATACCCGCCACCCACGGGGGGGCGATCACCGCCCCAACAATACCCAACAACTGGGTGCCCCCCAGCACCGCCAGCAACTGATACAAGGGCTTCACCCGCACCGAGGATCCCACCAACAGAGGATCCAACACATAGGTTTCCAGGTTTTGAACGGCAACGTATAGGATCAGCACCCACAAAAAAGTCCAGCCCCCCTGAACGATTGCCACCACCAAGGCGGGCAGGGATCCCAGTACCGGCCCAATGAAGGGGATAAGGTTGGTAAACCCGGCGATCACCCCCAGCGCCAGAGCGAACTCCGACAGGCCGAGAAAGCGAAGCGAGACGGTGATCATCACACCCAAAATGGCAGAGACCAGCACCCGCCCCTGGATGTAGCCCCCCATGCGCTGAGCCATCGGGTGTACCTGCTCAGCAAGCCGCTCATTCCAGGGATAGGGAAACAACTCCACCAAGCCCCGCACCAAGTCAGAGCCGCTCACCAGCATGTAGCCGGAAATGAAGAGGGTCAGCACCATGGTCAGCAGACCGCCCAGCAAACCACGGGTGAAGTCGAAAGACTGCACCAGCACCCGTTGTCCCGAGCGAACCGCCCAGCTCATCAACGACTGAGGGTCGAGCAACTGGTTTAGGTAGTCCAGCGCCGCCGGATCCACCCCCGCCAGATCAGCAATCCAGGTGTCCACCAGCAGTTGCAACTGCTCCAGATAGAAAGGCAACCTCGCTAGCAACCGCTGGGTCTGAGTCGCCACCGTTGGGCCAATCAGCAGAGCCAAGCCGGCAATCCCGGCAATTAAGCTCAAATACACCAGCACAACCCCCAGCCAGCGGGGGATGCGTAATCGCTCGGCCAGATCCACCAGGGGAGCCAGCGCTGCCGCCACCACCACCGCGATCATCACCGTCAGCACCAAGCTGCGCAGTTGCCACAGCAGCAACAACAGCATCCCTGTGGCCACCACCAGGGCTACGGAGGATACGGAGATGGTCAATTGTCTTCGGCTCATCATCTGGCTGGGTTCTCTTCAGGGGGCTAGGTAACAGATGGCTCTACCATCCTGGCTTGCCCTAGCTGGACTTGCCAAACGCTCTTGGGCAAAGACCCTAGACCCAGAACTTCCCTGCCCAGTCGGCCAGACCAAAGATCCGCAGCAAAAACCCAGCCAGAATTGCAGCTACCGTAGCAGTTCCATCCGTACCGCTTCTGCATATTCCAGCAGCTCCGGGGATCCCGTGCCGGAAGCCCGCCACAACATCAAAGCGCTACCCAAATCGGAAGCGGCACCAGCCCTATCCTCTCCCTGGTAAGCGCGCGCCATACCCCGGTAGTAGTACACATCACCTTGGTAAGGCTGCAACTCAAGAGCTCGGCTGAAATCTTGAACGGCCAAATTGAAGTCGCAGATGCTGGCCCACATCAGGCCGCGATGGACATAGGCCTCGAAAAGATCGGCAGCACTTTGATTTTGCTTGGCCAGCTCAATCGCCAGATGCGACACATCAAATGCCGATTCCAGATGGCCTTGTTCGGCCCAGATGCGAGAGCGGATCAAGTGCAGTTGCGGGTTGTGATAGGCAATCCGATCCAGGGGAGACAAGCTCGCCAGAGCCTGCTCAGGTTCTTGCAAACGCTCGTGTTGGATTTTGGCCTTGAGCAAATAGGCTTCAGCCAGATAGGGATCCAAAGCAATGGCAATATCCAGATCCCGCAGAGCAGAGCGCATCAAGCGAGCAATGGCAGAAGCATGCTCAGGCTGCGGTAAAGCAGCAGGATCTTCTTGAGACTGACGCCAGAAGTATTGCGCCCGTTGCAGATAAAGTTGCGCATTTCCCGGCTCCTGTTGGATGGACTGGGTTAGCCGCGCCAGCTCATTGGGAAGATCCGCCGGAGCAGAGGATTGAGAGAGAGTGGGATTCTGACGCCGAGGCCGTGCCGGCACGGCAAGGCTTGGGTTGGAACGGCCAACAACCCCGGCGGGCTGGGGATCTGCCTGTTGCGCAAGCCATTGATAGACCTGCTGCTGGTGAGCGAGAGAGCGCTGCTCAAGCTGTTGTACCCGTTCTTGCAGTTGGGCTTGCCGCCTGAGCCAAGATTCAGAACCTGCTTCATCTTCAAACAAGGTCTGGGATGAGGGCAGGGAGTGCTCCCAAGCTTGTAGAGAAACCTCAGTGACAGGACTCTGGCTCTTACGAGATGAGGTCAACCAGCCACATTCGCCAATCAAAAACGGCAAAGACAGCAAACCCAACAGCGCCGAGCCGGAGAACAAAAGACTGGGCTTAAGCATGGATCCCACCCCTTGAAATAGCTTAGAAGTAAAGAGTTGCCTCTAAACTAGTTCGCCGCAGCCGCAGTGTCCAGAGTTTCGGCGATGCTTGCCCTGAGCCAAAACTCAGAAACTCTCCCCTAGGGGATTCTGCCACCCGCCAGATCCACCAACTCCACGCGGCGATTCTTCGCCCGGCCTTCCTCAGTGGTGTTGCTGGCCACAGGAGCAGAGAACCCCACACCAACCGGATAGAGTCGACGTTGCTCGATACCCAGCTGAACCAACCGGTTGACAACCGCCTCGGCCCGGCGCCGCGAGAGACCTAGGTTGTAGTCGAAGCTACCGGTTGCATCGGTATGACCGACCACGAGGATGCTGAGGTTGGTGCGCTCGCGCATCAGCTTGGCGATCTCGGCAAGGGTGGGCTCGGCAGCCGCTTCAATCTGATCCGAGTCATAGGCAAAGAGAATGCCGTAGACCCTTACCTTGCTTGATGAAGACCGACAGCATCCCGACGATCCGAACAAGGGCAAGGAAGAAAGCTAATCCCTCTGCGGATAGGGCTTTGTGGGCAGGTTGACACGGGAAGCCCCTCGGATCCAGGGAAAGGGGAAGTATCGCAATGACCTCTGGGCCAGGGGGGATCCCTTCAGCGCCGTCGTCTGGAGCAGCGACGCAGTAACCAACTGGCGGCGGCCCGGTCGCCTTCATCCCATGCCAACCGCTCCACGGCCACCATCACCATCGAGGTGATCACAGCCTCACTTAAATGGCGAGAACGCAAATGCTGCACGGCTGAAGTGGCGGCCTCCAGGTCGCGTCTGCGGATGGCGCGGAGCAGCTCATCAGACATAGACCAAGCCAACGAGCCTCACTTCCTTTCTGCCCCCTTTCTACCCCAAGAGCCAGAAACTTCCCCTTTCCTTCACCTGCTTGTCAGATAATGCAAAAGTTCGTTTTACTTTCACGAAATATCTCACAAGATGTCTCAGGAATTGTTACACTTTTTGCCCCTGAGCCGACTAGGCATGTCAGACAGCAGGGAGGACCGCAGGGGAGCACGGGATCCCTTTGATAAGCCGCTCCATTTCTGCTTGTAAATCTTGGGTGAGGGCTTGTACGGCTTGTCGGCGGTTGGCCTGGTAGGCGGGCCAGCGTTCGGAAACCGAGAGGGGATCCCCAATGCTGAAACGCGCCAGGCGGGGGCCCAAGCGGGGGGGAGCAGTTCCGACGGGATTTTCTCCTTTGATCCAAGCCAGCAGACTCCAGAGGCGCAGGGCGGTTTCCGCCAACTCATCCAGACTCAGACTGGGCTGCTCGGGCATGGGGCGCACCGCAAACACCATCAAGGTTTCCGCCAAGCGCATGTGCCAGAGGTGAAAACTGGCCTCAGCAGCCACTCGATTGGCCAGCCCCCTTTCCAAAGCCGAGAGAGCAGCAATATCGGCAATATCTTCGCGGTAGATCCAGGCCCAGCCCGCCTGTTCGATGCGGTGCCGCCGCTCGATGAAGTCTCCTTGAGGCTCTAGGCCGAAATGTTGCTCGGCCACCCGCAGGGCCAGATCCGATAAGCTTTGAAGACGCGCCAACAGATCCCCCTCTTTAACTTGGGCTCTATCTGCAGCAGGAAGAGCAGGGGCATAGAAGCGCTCATAGAAGGTCTGCATGACCTGGAGCAGGTGTTCTCCCAAGCGAAGGATACGGGCCAGCAAAAAGGCTTGACCGGCGTGAGCCGAGCGCGTGGGCGGCAGCTTGCAATCGGCCTCCATGCGGCTGAGCAATCTATTCAGAGCGGCACTGGGATCCCGCAGGTAGGAATAGCGAAGGCCTACCGGCAAGATCAGCACCTGCTCTGGCCGTCCCGCCTTGTGCAGATCCTCCACCGCCCAAAAGCTCATCTGGGCTACCCCCGGCTCCAACGGGTTGAGAAGACTGCTCATACCGTTGATCGTTCCTTCTGGAGCTACCGCCAGCGGATATCGGCCCGATACAAACTGCTCACGAGAACTTTTTAGCCCTGCCCGATCCAGACGGCCCCGCAAAATCGGGATCCCGCCCAAGCGCGGCAAGCCCCAACGGGCAACGGATCCCAGCCACAGAGGTAGGCCGCGGTCGTAGACAAACAAAACGTGGGGCCGGCCCCGAAAGCGGATCCCCTGGCGTTGGGCCACCTGCGGCAGGAGATGGGCAAACAAGTACATCAAGCAGGGGGGATCATCGAGGGTCGGGTGTCGAAACGCCACCAGCAGGCGAATCTTGCCCGCCTCAAACTGCTGATAAAGCTGAGCCAAACGCTCTCCCCCCTCTACTTCAACGCGAGGGATCCCTTTGGTCCATCGCAACCAAAAGGGCAAGCCTGCTTGAGCGAAATGAACGACCCAAGGCGTCAATCGCGGCGGCAAAAACTTGAGGGGTGGCTGAACCTTCTGTTGCATAGGGATCCTTATCTAGGGTCAGCAAGATCGGTGAACCTAGGCTTTGGATCCCATCTTAAAGAGGGCAAGGCAAGAAGAAAGCCACACAGTGACAGTTCGTCAACTGGATCCCTTCTCCTCACTCCCGGCCCGGCAGCGGCTCAAGCCCCAGCAGTTTTTTTCCGGCGACCGCGAGTCGCTTTGGGGGAAGCTTCTTTACTTGGGGTTGACTCCTCCACCACCTGGCCGTTTAGCACTTGCTTGAGGTGAATGTGCTTGTAACCTAGCTGAATCTCGAACTCATCCCCGGGTTTGAGATTCATTTTTTCGGTGTAGGCCGACCCAATGATCAACTGCCCATTTTTGTGAACGCTGACCCGAAAGGTTGGCTCACGACCGCGCTTGTCCCGGCTGGAACTTGGGCTGAGACTCAGACCTTTTGCCGCCAGCACCGCGTCATAGAACTCATTCAAGTTGACGCGAGGCTTGTTGGTCTTGGTCATGGTTACATAGCCACATCGCTTTGCCGTTTCTCGGCGTGGAAGATGCCCCAACGCTTCGACCTTCTGGAGCAGAGCCTTCCCGGTTAAAGGTTGTGGTGGTATATCTGACATTTTTTAATGTCCTACATCCTTCCCCTAAGATCATAGCCTTATGGTGTACCCCTGCAACCGAAAGTCGGAGGCTTTTTTGAAGACAGGTTTTTCTCCTGTTCCTTGAGCCGGCAGCTCGGAAGGAAAAGCCTCTTCTCACTCAAGAGATGTTCCCGCTCTTGCCAAAAGGTGATGGAGGCAAAAAGAACTCAAGCGCTGAAGGCTGCTGGGGTTTGCGTGGAGGGAGCTGACAAAAGATTGCCGTTGGAATAGGGGTGGTGCCGTGGCGCAGATGCAATTGACCGCCTTTGAGAGGGGAAAGCAATTGAGACTTCACCCCATGGCCGAAGGCGCGCAGGGGATAGGCATTGCTTGGAGACAACCTCATCCTCACTCGTCAGGTGCCCCGAACTCTGATCACGTCTTCTGCAACTTCCGCCAGAAAACAGGCTCGACTTTCCAAAAAACCGCCGCTGAGATGGTGATTGCCTTGCGCAAATCGGTCGAAAAGACAGCCAGAGCGGTGTGAAGCTGGATGCCATCAGACCTAGGCCAGCAGGCATTTTTATCTCTTGGCAGAGGCCGGCTACATCTGAGTAATGGCTGAGGGATCCCCTCTTCGGCACTTCTTCAGATGGGAGCGCAGTGAGCGCGAGTTGCCCAAAGCAAGTTATTCATTCAGGATCCACTCGATTGGCTACCGCTGAGACAACGATGAGTGGCAAGCTCACCAGCAAACAAAAGCCCCATTGCTCCCAAGACAGGGGTGCTGTGTCGAAGATAATGTTGAACAAGCTCCACTGGCTGAAGAGGATCTGCAGCAGGATGGCCGCCCCAATGCCGATGGCAATGGCTGCTGTATCCATGAGGCGCTCATGGTGCTCCAATTGGCTGGCACGTCCACGGCCCAACAGGGTAGGAATGGCCTGGCTGAGGCTGAGCAAGTAGAAGATGCGCCCGATCACCAACGCTTGGATGGCCATGGTGCGGGCCAGGTTAAGGTTGCCGGTGGTTTGTTCGATGTATTCAAAAACCCCGAAGATCAAGATCCAGTTGAACACGGACACCAGCAGGATGCGCTGCAGCAGCCTAGGAGAGAGCAAGTTGGCGTTCGGATCCCGCGGCGGGCGAGTCATCTCTCGGCCTGTGCTCGGCTCAAAGGCAAGAGGCACCGTCATGGTGATGGAGTTGATCATGTTGAGCCACAACACCTGGATGGCCAAAATGGGCAGTTTGCGGTTGAGGAGGACGCTGAGGAGAAGGGTCATTGACTCCCCTCCGTTCACCGGCAGGATGAAGGCAATGGCTTTGAGCAGGTTGTTGTAAACCGTGCGCCCCTCCTCAACGGCTGCCTCAATGGAGGCGAAGTTGTCATCGGTCAGGATCATGTCGGCAGCAGCTTTGGCCACTTCGGTGCCGCCTCGCCCCATGGCAATCCCCACATCTGCTTGCTTTAGGGCCGGAGCGTCGTTGACGCCATCGCCGGTCATGGCCACGATCTGCCCCCGCGCTTGCAGAGCTTCCACCAGGCGCAGCTTTTGCTCTGGCACCACCCGTGCGAAGACGGATCCCTCATTGGCGGCTGTAACAAACTTCTCGGGGCTGAGCCGCTCCAGATCCTGGCCGCTATAGGCTTTGACTGGTTTGCCACCCCCCAGGCCCATCTGCTCGGCAATGGCTTGAGCCGTGAGCACGTGGTCGCCGGTAATCATCTTCACCTGGATCCCAGCTGTTTGACAGGAACGCACGGCGGCAATGGCCTCTGGCCGCGGCGGGTCAATCATTCCCTGCAAACCGAGGAAGATTAAACCCTCCTGCAGATCTGGGTGATCCACCCGAGTTTGGCTGCTGGGGACGGTTTTTTGGGCAAAGGCCAGAACTCGCAGCCCCTGCTGTGCCAAGGCCTCCACCTGCTGGCGAATCCGCTCCTCTTCCAGAGGCTGGATCTCCCCCTGGGATCCCATCTGGCTATGGCAGCGGGACAAGAGAGCCTCTACGGATCCCTTGACGTAAATGCAATGCTCCTCCGGCCCCAATCTGTGTAAGGTAGCCATGTACTGAAACTCGGATTCAAAGGGGATGCTGTCCAGGCGAGGGCGGCGGCGCTGCAGTTCTTCCAGATCCAGACCCCCCTTCTGGGCTGCCACAATGAGGGCAGCTTCGGTGGGATCCCCTACCACCTCCCACTGGCCGTTGTCTTTGGGTTGCAGACGGGTGTCATTGCAGAGGCAGCCGGCCAAGAGACAAGCCTGTAACGCCAGCAGCCGCTCCACTTCCACTGGATCACCCCCCTCCTGGGCCAGGATTTGTCCCTGAGGACTGTAGCCACTGCCCGTAACTTGGTAGAGCTGGGATCCGGCGTAGATGGCCTGCACCGTCATCTGGTTTTCCGTGAGGGTGCCGGTTTTGTCAGAGCAGATCACCGTGGCACTGCCCAGGGTTTCCACTGCCGGTAGCTTGCGAATAATGGCGTGGCGTTTTGCCATGCGGGAAACCCCAATCGCCAAGGTTACAGTGACTACCGCCGGCAAGCCTTCGGGGATAGCACTCACCGCCAGCGCCACTGCCGCCTCAAAGACACTGGCCGCCCCCTGTCCCTGAGCCAATCCCACCAAAAAGGTGAGCCCGGCCAAGCTGAGGATGATCCTGAGCAGCATGAGGCTGAACTCCTCGAACTTGCGAGTCAGGGGGGTTTGCAGGGATCCCCCCTTTTCGACCAACTCCGAGATACGGCCTGTTTGAGTCTGGTTGCCAATGGCCACCACCACCCCCGCTCCTTGGCCGAAGGTAACAAAGCTGCCGGCATAGGCCATGTTCTGGCGGTCCGCAAGAGAAGTCTCCTCTGGCAGGGATCCCAGCCGTTTTTCCACCGGCACCGACTCTCCGGTCAGGGCCGATTCATCCACCTGCAAGTTGCGCACGCTCAGCAAGCGCAGGTCGGCGGGTACCTTATCTCCCGAGCTCAAGAGCACCACATCCCCCGGCACCAGCTCCCGCGAGGGCACCCGCAGTTTTTGCCCCTCCCGGATGACCGTGACCTCCGTCACCACCGACTGGGCCAGAGCGGCAATCGCTTCCTCCGCTTTGGACTCCTGGATGTAGCCGATGAGAGCGTTGATTACCACCACCGCCCAGATCACGATGGCATTGCGCCAGGATCCCAAGAACGCCTTGACCGCCCCGGCAACCATCAAGATGTAGAGCAAGGATTGGTTGAACTGCTGCAGAAACTTCACCCAGGCCGGGGTAGCTGCCTTGGCCTTTAGCTCGTTGGGGCCATATTGCTTCTGCCGCTGGATCACCTCAGCTTGAGACAGACCCCGTTCCAGAAGCGCCGCCAGAGGCAGATCCACTGCAACGATTTGGCGGGCAACTTCCTCTTCGGGCAGGGCGTGCCAGGGAGCAACCGGCAATGAGCCAGCAGGGATGGATTTTGCCATCGTGATGAAGGTCTCCAGTTGAATCGCAACAGAACTTGAAGGCCAGCCGTGAACCCGGCGGCAAATCCTTCGTACAGTCCACAGCCTAGCGGATGCTGCTCATCCTCCGAGATGCCACTGCTGCCACCAGCGTCAACAAAGCCTAAGTCCCAGGCTAAGATTTGCCTCAAATTCTCGACAGCTTGAAAAAATGGCTATATTCTTATCGGGTGTTATGATTACGCTTGTTTCCCAGCTGCAACTCCTGAAGGCTGGCAATCTGCAGAGTCTTCTACGGATTGCCAGTTCGGGGTTGTTGGCTGTCATTTAACAGGTTCTTCCGCATTAAACTAAACAGCTTCTTGAGCTCAAGTTCAGTTCTGTTTGAGGAAACTGCTGTGTCAACGACTACTAAGCCAATGGAACTCAAAACCCAATCCCCACCCGCCTCCACCCAAACGAACGGGCGCCCTGGCGTGGAGGGATCCACCTCCAGAACTTCGCAACCTGTCATTCACCATCAAATTGTTGTAGTGGGAGGAGGGGCTGCCGGCATCAGCGCAGCGGCCCAGTTGCTGGAGCGCAAGCGCAATCTTGATATCGCGATTGTCGAGCCCTCCGACAAGCACTACTACCAGCCCGGCTGGACATTGGTAGGGGGAGGTATTGCCCCCCTGGCCAAGTTTATCCGGGACGAAAGGACTGTGATCCCCAAGGGAGCCACCTGGATTCAAGCGCGAGTGGCAGAGCTGGATCCAGATCACAACCGCGTCATCACCGAGACCGGCCAGGTTATTCAGTACGACTACCTCATAATGGCCCCAGGGATCCAAATCGACTGGCACTTGATCGAGGGCTTGCCGGAGGCGCTGGGCAAAGGAGGAGTAACCAGCAACTACTCCAAGGACTACGCCCCCTACACTTGGGAGACCATCCGCAACTTCAAGGGGGGAACAGCCATCTTCACGTACCCGGCTACCCCAATCAAGTGCGGTGGCGCCCCCCAAAAAATCATGTACCTGGCCGACGATGTCTTCAAAAGCAAAAGTGGGGTTGGCGTCAACACCAAGGTTCTCTTTTGCACAGCCACTCCCACTCTCTTTGCCGTGCCGGAGTACAGTGCTGCCCTGGAGAAGGTGGTAGAGCGGCGAGGGATCCAGGTGAAATTCAAGCACAACCTCAAAGCCATCCGGCCTGAGACTCAGGAAGCCATCTTTGAAGTCACCACCGACAATGGCAAAGAAGAGGTGAGCCTGCACTACGACATGATCCACGTGGCTCCGCCCATGAGCGCTCCGGACTTTGTCAAGCGCAGCCCCCTGGCCGGGCCGGGAGGATGGGTGGATGTGGATAAGGCAACGCTGCAGCACACCCGCTACCCCAACGTGTTTTCCTTGGGAGATGCCTCTTCTCTGCCAACGTCCAAAACGGCGGCTGCCGCCCGCAAGCAAGCGCCGGTACTGGCCGAAAATCTCTTGGCTGCCATGCAGTCCAAGCCCCCGGTGGCCCAGTATGATGGCTACACCTGTTGTCCCCTGATCACAGGCTATAACTCCCTAATCATGGCGGAGTTTGCCTACGGGGGGAAACTGGCTCCCTCCTTCCCGCTGGATCCGACGCGGGAGCGCTACTCCATGTACCTAGCCAAGGTGCATCTATTACCCTGGCTCTATTGGAACCGCATGCTCAAGGGCAAAAAGTTTGAGGCAGACATCTTCAAGCCCATCAACAAGTTGGTGCATCGCTACTAAGGCTCTTGGATCCCTCGCCCCTGACCCCTCTCCTCTGGGAGAGGGGAGTTTTTTTAGAGGCAGGCTTTTAGCCTTTTCAGCATCGGCAGCGCCGTGCGCAGGCCGCCTGAGTATTCGCGGAACAGCCCACCGGCAGGTGATTTTTGGCCCTTCCAAGCCGGCTGTAAGCTCCCCAACCCCAGCCACTCACCCTTTTTCGCAAGCAGAACCAAGTCTGACTGCCTCTAGATTGTCCTGGGAATTACTGAGGAAGATCGCGGACAAAGCTACAAAATATTTCTTAGTATCAATGTTTTTTGAGATGTAAGGCTTTGCCGCATAACTTTCCCCTAGTCTCCGTAAAGACCGAATAGGCTAAGTGTGAAAGTCTCATCTAAGGATGTTATCATATGTCCGACGAAGAAGAGCTAGGGTATCTCATCAAGAGGCGAAATGAAATTATAGAGCAGCAGAGAAATATCCAAGCCATTATTCAGGCTCCAAGGAATTGGCGAAAACGGGATATTTTGCGTCAAGCAAAAGAGTGGGGCTGGGAAATTGTTCAGCGACGTGCCAGACATAGCACGCAGGCTGTTCGGGGTGATTTAAGAATTCCTATTCCCGGACACGGCGGCGGAGATACTTTGAAAGTAGGATTAGCTCACAAAGTCTTATCCGAACTAGCAGAGCCTGTACTCAGAGAGCTGCAGCTTCAAGAGCAAGAGTACAGCGACCTACTTATTAGCTTTCCAGCGAATAGAGGTATTAGCTTTAGGGTTGAGGCGGATTTACTAACTAAGCAGATTGAGTTTCTGGAAGAGCAGAACCAAAAACTTGAATTTAAAATAGTCGAGACTGAGGAAGCAGCTCTTAGTTTGCTCACCGAGAAAGAACTTGAGAATCAGCGGCTAGCCAACAGAATGAGAGAGCTTGTGGAAGAGCAGCTTCAAGCGCAAGAAGTTCTCGGTCATGCTATCGTAGCTCTGAAGCAGCTCAAGCATCTCTTCGACCAGCTTCAGAATGCGGTAAACCAAATTCCCATCCTATGGGTTAAGAGCTTATTGCAAAGTTACCTGAACAACATCAAGTCTGTTTTTGAAACCAACTTGCTCTCTGCCGGTTCTAGAAAGTTGCTTCAGGAGAAAGAACAGGAGTCTTATCAAGGGAAGTTGCCTCAGGAGAACAACCATGGGTCTCATCGAGAGTCTTGAAACGGCAATCGCGACCTCGCGGCGCAACTATGCTGAGCTTGTTAGCTTGACAGACCAACTCATCACCGAGCAACAGCAGCAAGGTCAACGAAATTGGCTGCGGCTGAATGCCAAGCCCTGGACCGTAGCGACTCTTAAAAAAACCTTTGCTTCCTTTGCAGCAGCTCGAGCTTACTTTGGCAAATGTTATGGCTTAAAGGCAAGAGGGTGGAAAACTTTAGCAGAGCAGGTCAATACCGTTGAGACGGCATTGATTCACTTGGGTCTAGCTATTCGCGAAAACCCACAAGAAAAGAGCATCTCCCCTTTCAAGAATTGATGGCTACCCATTTTAGTCATTTCAAGCCAGGTTTTTTAGAAACAGGCTTTTAGCTTTTTCAGCACCACTCGATCCAGCGTCAGCAGCGCCGAGCGCAAGCCACCCGAGTAGCCCCAAAAAAAGCCGACAGGCAGATGTCCTGGCGGTGCATCCAGGCTGGTTTTGAGCTCGCCGTACCCCAGCCAGCGACCTTGGATCCGCCAACCCACGGCTTCCCCCATACACTCTTCGCGGGGCAAGGCGGAGAAGGATCGCGATCTGCCTATTGAGGTTCCTCCGGGGTCGCATCCTTGCCACAGTTGCTTTTGAACGCTAAAGCCAAAGCGCCCTTGGCTGGCCCGCACCCACAGTTGGTCGATCAAGCGCAGCATTGGGCAGGGGAAGGCTTGAATATCCTTGGGATCAAAAAAGCCCACCTGCGAGCGCCCGCTCAGTTTTAACATCAAGGCGGTCGTCCAGCGATCCGCTTCCCCCCACTGCCCCGCTTGCAGCCGATCCCACAAACCTTGCAAGGCAGGGGCTGCTTCCCCCACCCACTCTGGCCAAGAGAGGGTTCCGGGCTGGGATCCCTCTCGACTTCCCTGCCCTTCTGGACAGACTTCCGGGAAAATCAGGGATCCGGGCCCTGTCTCTCTTTTCACCGTCGGGGGGGTGGGCGGTGCCACCAGTTGCTCCAGCTCTTCTGCCGAGTGGCTGGCCAAAAGCTGTTCCAGCCCATCTTGCGGTTCCGGGGTCTGGGCCAAGACCTGCTCCAGCTCCCGCAGCTCTTGGGTGTGGATGGCCGGCTCAAAAGCAACCCGCTTTCTCTCTTCTTGAGAGGCTTCTGCCGGCAACAGTGCCAACCATTCGGCCATGGTTTGTGGGCGATCCTCTGCCTTGAGAGCCATTCCCTTGAGGATGGCCACTTCTACGGCCTCTGGAATGCTGGGGTTGAGGCTACGGGGGGGATCCAACTGGCGACCGGTGGCCCGCACTGGCGCACACATAGGCACCATCCCCGTCAGCGCCGTGTAGAGGGTTGCTGCCAAGGCGTAGACATC
>NZ_JANSIG010000006.1:0-1233 GCF_047461975.1 Synechococcus sp. R55.3
TTCCCTGAGGAAGTGCGAAGATTGACACCCTAACCTTAAAACATCCGTTAAGTTTCGTCAACCACCCAATACAAAAATGAGAAGGGATCCCTTTCTCTACCGGCTACCCCTCGGCAAAAAGAGCGATTCCAAGGCTTGGCTGAGGGTCGGTTCCATCACCACCCGGTCTTCGTAGGCGGCGATCACCCGGGTGAGCTGGGGCAGGCGGCCCTGTTCTGCTTCGATGTAGAGGGGCTGAACATAGAGCAAAGAAGTCTCGATGGGGATGACCAGCAGCGTGCCCAGGTTCACCCGCGACCCATGCTGGTTCCAGAGGGAAATTTGCTCGGAGATCAAGGGATCCTGATTGACCCGTGCTTCCACCTGTTCCGGGCCATAGATGAGCCGTTGCTTGGAAAACTCGTACACCAGGAGCTTGCCGTAGTTTTCCCCGTCGCAGCGGGCCGCTATCCAAGCCACCATGTTCTGCTTGTTAACAGGGGCATAGGGGGAGAGGAGGACGAACTCAGGAGTGTGATTGGCAACCTCTTGGGGATCCCTCGGCAAGGTGAGAATGAGATACTGCGGCTGCATGGGAATGCGCCGTCGATTGCGGAACTGGCCGGGGATCTGCCATTGATCCTCGCGGTTGTAGAAGAGGCGGGGATCCGTCATGTGGTAGGTGGCAAACTGCTGCGCTTGCAGGCGGAAGAGGTCTTGGGGATAGCGGATGTGTTGCCGCAGCGGCTCCGGCATTGCCTCCAGAGGCTTGAAGAGGGTGGGGTAGATGCGGGCGTAGGCTTGGATGAGGGGATCCCGAGGGTCGGCAATGTACCAATCGATGCTGCCGTTGTAGGCGTCCATCACCGCCTTGACCGAGTTGCGGATGTAGTTGAAGGGAAAGCCGGGCAGGTGCTCCGAGTAGGGGTAGCGGCTGCTGGTGGTATAGGCATCAAAAAACCAGTAGAGCTTGCCGCCTTGAATGACCAGGTAGGGATCCCGGTCGTAGAGCAAAAAGGGCATCACCCGACGGATGCGCTCGCGGATTTGGCGGCGATAGAGAAAGCGGGTGGCAGAAGACAGCTCGCGGCTGAGAAGGATGCGCAGATCGCCAAAATGCCAAGCGTAGAGAAACCGCTGCCAGAGGTGGGGAATGGGCACGCCACCGCTGCCCTGATAGCTGCTGTACACATAGCGCTCTGCTGCAGGGTAGTCCAATTCCCGCGCCTCAGCGCCCACGAAAACATCGGTGGT
>NZ_JANSIG010000006.1:1333-58355 GCF_047461975.1 Synechococcus sp. R55.3
TAGCTGCTGTACACATAGCGCTCTGCTGCAGGGTAGTCCAATTCCCGCGCCTCAGCGCCCACGAAAACATCGGTGGTAGTCAGCTCGCCATAGTAGAGGGCCGGCTGCTCCACCCGCAAGACGGGGGCCACCTCAGGGTAGCGGGGAGAAACCCGCGGCGGGATATCCGACAGGAAAAAGTCCGGCAGGCCCTCAGGGGTCACCACGTTCACCGGGCTGAGGGTGAGGCCGTAGCCGTGGGTGTAAAAAAACCGCCGGTTGACCCAGGTTTGGGCAGCGGGGGGTACCTGGGCAAAGTCCAGCTCGCGGGCGGCATGCATGACTTGGCGCAATTCTCCCCCGATGCGGTAGCGATCCACATTCACATAGGGGAATTGATAGTAGGGGCGGATTTCTTGCAGTTGTCGATAGGTGGCCAATAGAGGCTCCGCATCCCAGAGGCGCACGTTGCTCAGGATGGGTTGATTTTGCTGCAGGATCTCCCAGGTGAGGGCTCCCCCTTCCGGGAAGGGTTGGACTTCGACATCGGCCAGGCCAAAACCGGCGCGGGTAAAGCGGATGTTGTGCTCGATGTAAGGGCGTTCCAGCTCCAGCTCGTTGGGGGCCACCAAGAAAGTTTGCACCAGTTGGGGGTAAAGTTGGGTGGTCAGCAGCCCAAACCCCAGGTAGGCTCCCCAGAGGATGGCCGGCGCCAAGAGAGAGCTGGCCCAGGGGGGGCACCAGGACTTGAGAAAAGGGAGGTTGAGGCGGATCCCTTGGCGGGCCAAAACCCAGAACCCCACTGCCGTCAAGCCCGCCACCCCGCTCATCAAGGTCGTGGCCGGCAAGGTTGCATGCACATCGGCAAAACCGGCCCCAAACACAACGCCGCGGGTGGAATAGAGCAGCTCGTAGCGATCCAGCCAATGGCCCCAGGCGCGAATGAGAAACAGGGATCCCCCCAAGATCAGCAGGTGCCGCTGGGCATAGAGAGAGAGGGCCAAGGTCAGCCGTTGCTCGGAAAGCCCCAGCTCCACCAAGTAGATGAGGACAACGGCAATCAAGGTGAGCAGCACCAGGTTGAAGCACCAATGCTGCAGCGTCTCCCAGAAAGGCAGGCTGAAGAGAAAAAAGCCGAGATCGCGGTTGAAAATGGGATCCGACTCCCCGACGGGCCCCTGGTTCAGCCAGAGCAACAGCGTGAACCAGTGATTGGAAAGAGACCAAGCAAAGAAAACACTCAAACCTGTGGCAATCGCCCAGGCCCCGGTCAAGGTTGCCCCCCGCCAGCAGGAGCAGATGTTGGATCCCGTCACCGCCAGGGCAAAGAGGAAAGCGCCCAGGCCCAGCCCCCAGCGGGCAATCACCCGCGTCCACAGCACCGGCAGGGCATTCAGCTCGGCAAACCAAGCCAGATCTACATAGAAAGAGGCCAAAGCCGTGATGGCCAGGATCCCCAGCCCCACCCCCAGCAGCAGAAACAATCCTCGCCGCAACCTCTGCATCGCCTCAGGATCCTCGGCTCAAAGCTGTTCTTGGTCGCGTCAGCGGTGCAGTTTCCCTTCGCCCGAGCGTTGCGGAACAACACAGGGTGCCGTAGGCATAGCCCTGTTCTAGCTGTTGCACCGCCTGCACCAAGCCTGCCGGCCCGCCGTCCACCCGCACCACCGGGATCCCCACCTGGGCCTGCAGATCCTGCCAGGTCAGATCGTCCAAAAAGCGCTCCCCGTCCTTGAGGGCGATCTGGGGTAGCAATAGCCCATCATAGTCCGCCAAGTTTTCCACAGACTTCAGGGCATCCAAGATATCCTGCCCCGTCAGCAGCCCGGTCACCGTCAGGGTTTGGCCCCAAAATCGGCTGGCGATGGGCAGCAGCGTGAGCTGCAAATGGTGGATGCGATTCAGGCGCTGCACAATGGGCTGGAAGGCTTGCCCCACGGCATTGCCCACCACCCACAGAACCTTGAGGGGAGAAGGGAGCTCAGGCGGCAGTTTGAGCTGCTCGAACTGGCTGAGGAAAAGCCGCAGGGATCCCACGCCATTCCCCAGTTGGGGGTAATCTTCATAGTGCTCTTCCGGGGGCAGTTCCCACCCCGCCAGCAGATACCACTCATCGGCCAGCCAGGCAAAGGTGGATCCCAATGTTTGCCGAAACCCGACCTGCAAAGTTTCCACCTGCTGGATCACTTCTCGGGCCTTGGCCGCATCGACAGGAACCAGCTCATCACCAGGGGGGCGAAAGCGCGTCAACCCCACCGGCACCACTGCTGCCGAGAGGACGGTGGGGATCCCGTCTACGGGCTGGCGAAAGGCGGCCAAATCGAGGAGTGTGCGGGTGAGGTGATCCCCATCGTTCCAGCCTGGGCAGACCACCACCTGTGCGTGCAGTTGCAAGCGATGCTGGCGAAACCAGGCCAACTGCTCCAAAATCAGGCCAGCCCGCGGGTTTTTGAGCAAGCGGCTGCGCAGCTCCGGGTCGGTAGCATGCACTGACACGTAGAGGGGAGAAAGGCGCAGGCGAGCGATGCGCTCCCATTCGGCAGCAGGCAAGTTGGTGAGAGTGAGGTAGCTGCCGTAGAGAAAACTGAGGCGGTAGTCGTCGTCCTTGAGGTGCAGCGTCGCCCGCATCTGCGGGGGTTGTTGGTCGATGAAGCAAAAGGGGCAAGCGTTGGCGCATTGGATCAGGCCATCGAACAGGGCCGTTTCAAACTCCAGCCCCAGATCCTCGTCGATCCCCTTCTCCAGCTCAACTGTGCGCGGGATCCCTTGGCTATTCAAGATCTCCAGGCTTACACACTCCTCAGCGATCAGGAAGCGGTAGTCGATGAGATCGCGGGGGCGTTCGCCGTTGATGCTGACCAGGGCCTCTCCAGGTTGGATGCCCACTTCTGCTGCCAGGGATCCGGGTAAAACAGCGCTGATACGGGCGGGCTTGAGACTAGCACGAGACATAGCTAACTCATCCTCAACTGATGTGCCATTTGCCCCAGCAGGACGAAGTTCTGGGTCGGTACAGCGTTGCGGAGCAATAACGAGGCTCGGTTGACTACAAACAGTTGACTACAAACAGCGGAGAATAGCCGCCTCTAGCTCGGTTTGGCTGAGATCCGTTACCACAAACACCTCTTGCACGCTGCTTCCCTTGCGGGCCACCAGCTTGTACCCGCCCCGGATCGGCACCGAAACCCGCAACTGCAACTGGGGGATCCGCCCACGGCTGCAGGACAGAGCGCCCGGCGTCACGGTTTTAATGCCCGCCTGCCGGGTCAGGCGTTCCAAAACAGGGATCAACCCTGAGATGTGGGTGGAGTGGTTCCAAACCAGACGACCAGAGGGCTCAGACATAGCGGCTAGAGTGAGGAGAGGATGGGATCCCTATCCTATTCCTCCACAAATACCTGCTGCTCGTTGTGGAAAACTGGATGTCCAAAATGCCTGAAGATTCCCCGCCTGCGGTCGTGGCTCTGATCTTGGCCGGGGGCAACAGCCGCCGCATGGGATCCGACAAAGCCTTGGTGCTTTGGGATGGGATCCCCCTGCTGCGACGGGTGGCTCAGGTGGCAGCAGCCTGCGCCGACGCGGTTTACATCCTCACCCCCTGGCCGGAGCGCTATGCGCCGGTGGTGGATCCCGGTTGGCACCTCTGGCGGGAAAACGTTCCCCCCCTGGTCGGGCAAGACCCACGTGGTCGGGACAGCATTGCGGAGCAACACCGAGGCCCGCTGCTGGCCTTTCAAGAGGGGATCCGGCGGCTACAAACCTTGGCTGCTCCCCCGGAGTGGATCCTGCTGCTGGCCTGCGATCTGCCCTGCTTGCAGGAGCAGGTTCTTGGGGATTGGCGACAGCGCCTTGCCACCCTGCCCCCTCAGACGGTGGCCGCCCTGCCCAAAAGTCAGCGGGGCTGGGAGCCCCTGTGTGGCTTCTATCGCCTGGCGCAGCTAGGTTCTCTGGAGAGTTTCTTGCAGGCAGGAGGAAGATCCTTTCAGGGCTGGTTGTCCCAGGTGCCAACAGCCATCCTGCCCCTGACCGTTCCCGACAGCGGGACGGAGTCTCTTGAGAGGATGCTCACCAATTGCAACACCCCTGCAGATCTGCAGCTGGGGGGAAACCTGGGTAGGGGGTGATCCCTGGGATCGGCAAGGGGAAGGGATCCCCTCATGTCACAATGGGTAAAGATTTGCTCGGTTTCTTATCTCGGCGCCGTGCTTACTTCCCTTTACTACCGCGAGATCCCTTGCCCCGATAGTGCTCAAGTGCTGCGCTGGCTACAGGAGTGTATCCCCCTGCCCCAAGGCAGCCAGAAGGTTCTTACCCCCACGGGCCTGCGCCTACAGGGATCCGGCGCTGAGCTGGCCCTTTTCTTGTGGTCGGGGCTGAACACTACCTATCTCAAGGTGTTCCAGTGGTCGGAGCAGCCCTTCCCCCGCCAAGCTCGCTGGCTGAGAGAGCTGGAACAGGCCATTCAAAGCCAATTTCCCCACCGCTACCCGCAGTTGCCCCAGATCGATCTGAACCGGGGATCCATCTTCGATCAGCTTGAGCCTTTCTACCCGCAAACGGTGAAGTATTTTCGCCGGATCCCCAATGGCGAGTTCGACCTACAGCGGGTGTACTGGTGGGAAAAGCGCTGGCGGGAAGAAGTGCAACATTGCCACGCAGCCCACCGCTCTGCTCAGCCGGTCTTGTTTTGCCAGCCTGGCCCTGAGCCGGCCCCAGTGGAGTGGGATCTGGCCATCGTGGGGGGAGCGCTGGGAGCCCTCTATGGAGCGGCCATGGCCCGCTTGGGCTACCGCGTGGCCTTGGTGGAGCGACTCCCTTTTGGCCGCATGAACCGTGAGTGGAACATCTCCCGGCGGGAGCTGCAAACCCTGGTGGATTTGGGCCTTTTGAGCGCCGAGCAGATGGAGAGCTTGATCCTGCGGGAATACACGGATGGGTTCAACAAGTTTTTTGACGGCAATAGCCCGGTTCGCGCTCCCGTTTTGCACACGCCGACGGTACTCAATCTGGCCATTGACGCGGAAAAGCTATTGCAGCTCTGTGGCCAAATTCTCACTTCCTGCGGGGGAGCTATCTACGAGCGCACCGAGTTTCAGCGGGCCTATGTTGGCGAACAAGGCGTCACGCTGGTTTTGAAAGATTTGCCCACCGGCGAGGAGTTTCGGCTGGGATCCCGCCTTGTGGTGGATGCTATGGGAACAGTCTCTCCCATTGCCCAGCAGCTTTACCGCCATCGGGCTTTTGATAGCGTCTGCCCCACGGTGGGGGCTACCATTGCGGGGGGGTTTGAGCCAGGGGTATGGGATCCCCAGTTTGGGGACATTCTGGCCAGCCACGGGGACATCAGCCGCGGTCGGCAACTCATTTGGGAGCTGTTCCCCGGCCCAGGCGAAGATCTTACCTTTTATCTGTTCCACTACCACCAGGTGCATCCGGAAAACCCCGGATCCCTGCTGGAACTGTACGAAGATTTTTTCGCTATTCTGCCGGAATACTGCCGCTGCGACCCCGAGCGCCTGCAGTGGAAAAAAGCGACCTTCGGCTATATCCCCGGACGATTTGGCCAGCCCCGGCACCCTGTTCGCGGCAGCGGGACGGAGTTTGACCGGGTGCTGCTCATTGGGGATGCGGCAGCCATGCAATCGCCCCTCAGCTTTACCGGCTTTGGATCCCTGGTGCGCAATTGCCCCCGCCTGTGCGATCTGCTGGATACGGCGCTGCGCCACGACCTGCTCAGGGCGGCGGACTTAGCCCAGATCCGGGCCTACCAGGGCAACTCGGCCGTCACCTGGCTCTTCTCGCGGGGGATGATGGTGCCCACCGGCAAGGTGCTGCCCCCCGAGCGCATCAATGCCACTCTCAACAGCTTTTTCGGCATTCTCGCCACCGAGCCGCCGGAGGTGGTGGACGATTTCATCAAAGACCGGGCCGGCTGGCTGGCCTTTAACCGCATGGCCATCAAAGCTGCCCTGCAAAACCCACGGCTGCTGCTGTGGATCTGGGAGGCCGTAGGGGCCAAAGGCTTTGCCCAGTGGCTACCTACCTACCTCAGCTATACCGGCCTGGCCTTGACCTCTGCTTTGTTCAGGGGCTGGCTTCCAAATCTGCTGCGTCGCCTGCAGCCCTGGCTAGAAGCGCGTTACCCCCGCCTGTGGCTGCGCTGCCTGCAGTGGAGCTACACCCTCACCTATGGGGTAGGGCAGCCGCGCATCCAGTTTCAACTCCCCCCCACTCAAGAAAAGGCCCAAGACGCAATACCGACTTGGGTAGAGGAGAGGGCTTGAGCTGGTGGCGCGGTCGGAGAATGCGGCCACGCCAGTTTTTTGATGCCTGTGCTTTTGCTTGCCTCAAGTCACAATCTTCAATGTCTGCTTCAATGTCTGCAGAAAAGGCAGGTGACAATACAGCCTGTTCACAAACTGGGGGATACAAAAATCGTGTTTACGAGGCTTGACCCCAACGAGGTTTAAAACAAGCAGGTTTATAGTCATTTTAAACAGAACTGAAAGATTTCTGTTGTATTGCTTCCTAACTCCCCTCTCCCTTTGGGAGAGGGGTTGGGGGTGAGGGATGACTCCCTCTGGGAGAGGGGCTGGGGGTGGTCGCGGCAGCGGCGCGGAACGCTTGGGGAGTGTCTCAATTAGCCTAGAATGACCATACAACCGTATCCCGTGGTCCCTTAGTGGGCTGTAGTTGTGTAGCTAAAGCCAATTAGCAAAAGATCCCATTGGATGCTAGCAGTCCTCACTTGTGTTTGCTAGCAGCTTTACCTCTTATCTGCACAGATTTCTGCACAGATTATTTACACAGAGCTGAACGAGGGAGTGCCCATCAGGCAAAGCCTTCCTCTGTGGCGCAAAAGTATTTCGCCACGCAGGGATCTGCCTGTCCTTTGCCTTGGCATTTTGCCCAAGTTGAGTATAATCAATACCTAACATCCAGGATCAGATCGAGGATAGTTGGGAAGGGATCCCAACCTTGATTTGGTTTTGAGACTGCTAGTCCCCTTTTTAGGATCTTTCGCAAAAAACTCTGTAGGACTGAGCCCAGTCGCGTCAGCGTTGCGGAGCAACATGGTTTACACCTTCGAGATCATCGGCATCGCCCCTGCTCTACAGTTCTTTCATCAGCAACAGAAGCTGGCCCAGCGGCCCTGTGGGGTGGAATACCTGGGTACCAGCTCCTGCACCCTCGATGCGTTACTGGGATCCGTGGAGGAAGTGCCGGCCCGGCGCGGCTGGGACTTGGATCAGTTGGTCGACGCTGTTATCCGCTTTTGGTGCAGCAACCCCGATTTGGTGAGTTTGTGGCGCTCTCGTTTTCGCGATGCCGGGCGAGATGCGCTGTTGGTCTCGCGAGTGGGGCATATTCAATCACTGCGGCAGGAATTTGAATGGCTGCTGAAGCAGTAGGTGCCGAGCGCCACTCTCGCCACCTGGGTGGGAGAATGTGCGGTTAGCAGGTAGGCTAAGGGCAGAACTAATTTGTGAGCACCCATGAGCGACACAGTTTTCGGCAAGATTATTCGCAGGGAGATCCCTGCACAAATCGTTTACGAAGACGATAGAGCCCTGGCCTTCAAAGATATTGCCCCCCAAGCCCCTGTCCACATTTTGGTGGTGCCCAAAGAGCCCATCCCCGGCATTTCCCAGGCCAAGCCCGAACATGAGGCATTGCTGGGACATCTCCTGCTGACCGCTCAACGGGTGGCTGCCGAGGCAGGTTTAAATAAAGGCTACCGATTGGTGATCAACGAAGGAGAAGACGGCGGCCAAACCGTCTTTCATCTCCACATTCACGTTCTGGGCGGTCGGGGGATGGGCTGGCCCCCAGGTTGAGCGATGGTTTTTCCCACCCATTGGAGCCTCTGCAGGTACAATCCTGTCATTACTGAGGATAAACGGCGGGCGGGGTCTGGGATCGATGGAGTGGCACGTAACCGATGCAGAGAGCCTGATGATCATCGACCAGGAGGTGGGCAAGCACGAGCTTTCTCCTGCTGAGTATGAGGTGGTTCGTCGGGTTATTTATGCTACTGCCGACTTTGAGTACTTGAACCTCATCCGTTTTGGTAACGAAGCCTTACAGGCTGGGGCGGCGGCCTTGGCAGCGCGTACCACCATTGTGGTCGATGAGCCGATGGTGCAGGTGGGCATTGCCTGGGCTGTTCAGAACACCTTTTCCAACCCCATCTATTGCAGCAGCGAAGCCATTACCCGCCCCCAAAGGGACAAGACCCGCTCTGCTTGGGGCTTGGAAACCCTGGCCCAACGCTACCCTGAGGCGATCTTTGTGATTGGCCAATCCCAGACTGCCCTCTCCACCTTGGTGCAGCTGATTAGAAAGAAGGAGGTGGCCCCTGCTCTGGTCATCGCCACGCCGGCTGGGTTTGTGAACGTGGTGCAAGCCAAGCAGGAGCTAGCCGATTCCATGGTGCCCCACATCCGCACTGAGGGACGCAAAGGAGGCCCGGCAGTGGCTGCAGCGGTGTTGGATGGCCTGCTGGACTTGGCTTGGCACGCCTATGTACGGGTCAGCAGCGCAGACTATCCTGGCAAATCCGCCGTTTCTTGACATGCTCCTTGCTCTACTGGCTGGCTAAGCCAAGGCAAACTGCGCAGCGGTAGAGCAGGGCTTTAGACCCCATTTCTAGAGTAGGTCTGCTGATCTGATCGAGATCACTCAACTGGGGGGATCCCGGTCACTCGGCCTGCAAATTGGCATGGGCAAGATGGGAGCTGTGCTCTCAGTCCTGCCCTTGAAAAATGGCCTGAGAGACGACTGGGTTGGGCCTATGGAGGGATCTTCCCATGCAGTGTGCCATCTTCTTTTGCTGGCTTGCCTGGGTTTTTGCGCCGGGGGCTTGGGCACAAGCTGAGCCATGCCCGGTGGTCGTCCTTTCGCCCTCTTCACAGTTGCAGTTGTCAGAATCGTCAACACTTGCCTCTACTCTCTCGACAGCCCAGAAAGTGCTCCACACTGCTACTGCACTCGACAAGGCAGAGGTTATCGCTACGCAACATTTTCGCGAACCGGTCAGCCCCTACCAGCGCTGGCGACAGAGGTATGCCCCCTCAGATCCCCTCTCTTCGGGTTTGGGCAGCGTCCCTTATCGGCCAGCCCAGCAGGGATCCCAAAGGATTCAACAGGGAACAGAGAGACTGCCCTTTTGGCTAGAGCAGAGCGGGATCCGCCTGGGAGAAGACAGCCCTTTTTTCCTACATCCCGATGGCTTGGTCTATCGGCAGTCCTATTGAATTTGTGAGTCTGTTCGCTACAGGGATCCCAGCTTCCCCAGGGAGAAGGGCTGGAGGTGAGGGATCATCTCTCACTTCTCCCTTCTCACTGCTCACGCCTCAATCAGTAATGATTCCCCACCTTGCGGTGGTGGATGGCAGTAAGGCCCTCTGGGCTGGAGACCCGACCGGCTTCCAAGGTGCTGTACACCACCCAGTGATCGCTGGTTTCCAGGCGGCTCACCACGCGGCACTCCAGGTAGGCCAAAGCATCGGCCAAGATGGGGGATCCGTTGGCAGCAGGGTAGGTCTTGATCCCGGCAAAGCGGTCGGCCCCCGGTGGAAATCTCTTCAGGAAGTGGCGCATCAAGGGTTGGTAATGGCCTTCTTGCAGCACGTTTAACACGAAGGTATCTCCCACCTGCAGGAAGGATTCGATGGCCCGATCCTTGGCTACTGCAATGCTGATCCCCGGCGGATCGGTGCTGGCTTGGGCCACCCAGGAGGCAAGCATGGCGCTGGTGGCTTGCCCTTTGCGGGCTGTGATAATGTAGAGGCCATTGCTGATGCGGCCCAGGGCGCGATCCAAGTCGGCATCCAAGGCTTTCATCTGCTGAATGTTGCGATCCCGCGTCAGCCACTGCCCCAGATCGGTACCTGCTTCTTCGGCCAGTTGCAGCAGAGCCTCGCCGGCAGGCTGCTTAAGCAGAATGGGGGCAAACACCTCTTTGGCGCCGATCTCCTGCAGGGTGTTGCGGCAGAGGTACACCGACTCATCATCTTCGCCGCCCGACTCAAACAGACCAAAGCCTTGCTTGCTGTGGGCAGAGGCCAAAAGGGTTTTCAGCAGCACTTGAGTGGTGGCGGCCTCAGGCCCTGATTGGGGCGGCATGCCTATCACCACACCGGCGGCCAAGCTCATCAGCTCCCGCACCTCGTGGGCATCCACCAGCCGTAAATCTGCCAGCTCCACCTGGATGCCGGTTTTTTGGATCCCACGGGCAATGGCTTGAGCCAAGGTTTCCGCCTGGCCATAGCCGGACAGGTAGAACACTGCCACCAGGCGCTCGGCTTTGGCCTGCTCGAGGCTCCAGGTGCGATATTGCCCCACCCAGTCGGACAGGTGATGGCGCAGCAGGGGGCCGTGGCCGGTAGCAATGGCAGCGATGGGAGGCAAGGCTTCCATGCGCTTCAGGGCAGACAACACCGAGCGGGCATTGGGCCCCATGAGGCAGTCGTAGTAGAGCTTAAAGTCCGCCTGCAGCAGATGGGGATGCTCATCCCAGGCAAAGTCGTCGCAGTAGTGCATCCCAAACACGTCGCAGGTGTAAAGGATCTGGGTGCCGTGGTCGTAGGTGAGGATGGTGTCGGGCCAGTGCAAGTTGGGGGCAGAGATAAATTCCAGGACATGCCCCTTGCCCAGATCCAAGCGATCTCCCTGTTTCACCACCAGCCGCTGGAAGGGCCGATGCACCAGATCTTCCAGAAATTGCACCGCCACCTTGGAGGCCACCACCGTCATCTGGGGCGCCAGCTCCAGCAGATCACCGACTAGGCCGCTGTGATCTGGCTCGGTGTGGCTGACCACCAGGTAGTCGATCGCAGTGGGATCCACGATCCCTTGCAGGCAATCCAAGTACAACCGGCGAAACTTCTCGTGGGAAGTGTCAATCAAGGCCACCTTCTCGCCGCAAATCAAAAAGGAGTTGTAGGTGGTGCCGTTTTCCAGAGCAAATTCGATGTCAAATCGATCCCGATCCCAATCTTGGGAGCGAATGGCGAGGGTGTCGGCCCCGATAGGCAGAGTTTGCAGCGTCAGGTGGGATGGGGCCAAGCGAGGTGCGACTTGAGGTACAACTGCAGTAGAGGCCATGTTCTCTCCCTAACTTTAAGTCGGGTAACAATCTCGATCTCAATGTAACCGAATGTTTATGTTGACAGGGGGTATAAATGCAATTTGCAAGTTGCGAAATCCTTATGGAATGCTTCTAGGGATCTCTGGGTTCCTGACTATCGAAGGGGTTGGGGCTTAGAACTGCAGCAAATTGGGCCAGGGTGTGGCGCAACTGATCCAGGTTTTGGCCGGTGGTGGCGGAAACAAACAGGGCCTTCGGGTAGAGCAGGCGCACATCCTCTACCCATTCGGGATCCAGGCGGTCGATTTTGTTAAACACCAGTTGCCGGGGGCCGGTGGCCAAGGGCATCTCGTCCAGCAATGTTTCCACCGCCTCGATTTGCCCCTCCCAGTTGGGGTGGGAGAGATCCACCACATGTAGTAGGGCATCGGCTTCCGTCACCTCTTCCAGGGTGGCTTGAAAGGCATCCACCAGTTGGTCTGGCAATTCGGTTAGAAATCCCACCGTGTCGGTCAGCAGGACCGCCTGCCGGTTGGGCAGATCCAGCCGCCGGGTAGTGGGATCCAAGGTGGCAAAGAGTTGGTCGGCCACGTAGACCTGGGCATGGGTGAGGGCATTGAGGAGGGTGGATTTGCCGGCGTTGGTGTAGCCCACCAGGGCCACCACGGGAATTTGGGATGCCTCGCGCCGTTGGCGCAGCCGCTGGCGGTGGCGGCGCAGCTCTTCCACCTCTTGCCGCAGCTTGCTGATGCGCCGCTGGATGGCCCGCCGCTCCATTTCCAGTTGGGTTTCCCCCGGGCCACGGGTGCCGATGCCCCCACCTAGCCGCGACATGGTGCGCCCTCGACCGGCCAAGCGAGGTAGCAAATACTGCAGTTGGGCCAGCTCCACCTGCAATTTTCCGGCCCGGGTTCTGGCCCGCTGGGCAAAAATATCCAGGATCACCTCGCTGCGATCCACCACCCGCACCCCCACCGCCTCTTCCAAGGTGCGCACCTGGCTGGGGGTGAGTTCCCGGTCGAACACCACCAAGTTAGCGCCCAGATCCTGGACCAGCAGAGCCAGCTCTTGCACCTTACCGGATCCGATTACCGTGGCCGAATTGGGGCCTTCGCGCCTCTGCCAGAGGGCTTGCAGCACCTGTCCGCCGGCACTCTCCACCAGGCGGCTCAGCTCCGCCAACCCATCCATGAGATCCTCGTAGCTCTGCCCGGACTCCTGCAGCCCCACCAGGATGGCCCGATCCTGATCCAGATCCACCTGGCGGGCGGTCAACTGGCGCCGAAAGCCATCTTCTAGCTCCGCCACCAGCTCCTGCAGATCCTGTTCTGCCAGGATCCCCAAAGGCAAAGGCTCAGAAACCTGCCAACGGCGCTCTCCCTCCGGCAGCAGATGGGCCAGATAGGCCCGGTGAACAAAGCCCGTAGCCGCTCCTCCCCGGCGTCGGTGCCCTCCTGACTTGGACACGGAAAGGGTGATGAGGGCATCCAAACGCTGCAAAGCCATGGCCGTCAGCGCTTTTTGACCGGGGCCCCCCTCCCCCATTTGGGTGGTGATGCAGCGGATCCCGGATAGGCGCTCGGCCCCCTGGCGGGGCAATTCCCAAGCGGGAATCTGGGTTTCAAAAGGGGATCCCACCCCTACGCGGATTACCTGGCCGCGCCGGTTGAGGTAAACGCTGATGGGCCGGCCTTCCAACTCTTGGGTCAGGGATCCCAGCCGTTGGGCAAACTCCACCGTCACCAGGCGGTTGGGGGGTAGGCGCAGTTGGTAAAGCCGTTGCAGTTGCTTTTGTTGGTGGGGCTTTAACCCTTTGGCCTGTTCGCGAAAGCCTCGCGTAGCGATAGCAGAGCTGAAGCGGGGGTCGGTCTGATGGCGAGAGGTGCTAGCCCTGGGCATAGGGACGGGGAAAGACCCAAAAACAAGCTTTCATCTACCATACACGCTAGCTGACAGCAGGAACTTGGGATCCAAAAGCAACGGCGGCAAACACTGGCCCAGTGTTGCGGGGGCAACAGTACGGCGATGTCATCAGCAACGGGTGCAACATTCAAACCAAGGTCATTCCCGAACAAAAGTAGGCGGAATACTTCCATGACCCAACAGAGGTACGCATGGGGCAGCCAAACCCAGACGATCACAGGCTTCCTGCTCGCCCATCATCTGCTCAAGGTCAACCCCAAAGATGTCAATGTGTTGGATCTGCCCAAGCGGGGATCCCTGTATTGAGCTTGCTGTCGGTGAGAGAGTTTCCAAATCAGTTGGGCATCCCTTTCGCTCCGTGTTGCCAGAACCCTGCTGCAACTTGGAATAGCTGCATAAATCGGAAAAAGCCGTAGTGCCAGCTCTTGGCTTTTATAGATGCACGATTTCAACATCACCCCATTTTCTGTGCAAATATTCAGCAACCAGCCTACGATGACAGTGCTCAGGAGTAGCTTCACTACAAAGCAGACACCCTCCATCGAGAATACTTTTATCCACTTGATCTTCGATACGACGCTCGGCCATCAACGACAAAAACTGTCTCTCATAATTAGACCAGTCACCACTAGCTTTATAAGCATCAAGAATTTCTTGGGTCGGTGCCAATTCTGGCAAATGAATGTATCCAAGCTTACAGATCTCGTGAAGGAAGAACTCTAGGTCATTCTTTTTCGTGAATCCTGCCAGTTGTGAGGTATTGTTAAGTCGAGCATCAACAACTCGAACTAGACCAGGCTGTTTTAAACGATTAAAGAACTGTTCTGCACTTTTCTTCGTGAACCCTATTGTAAATATCTTCATGGCCTCGCGCTCCGCTCATCACTTTTTGACATTTTCTCATCTCGATAGGCGACACGCCTGCCTTGAATGAGATAGGCTTCGGCTATACACTCTTCCCGACTTCTAAACAAGTCCCCCTCTGGAAGTTTGCAAAGGGCAAGAAGACGAGATTCTAGAGCCTCATGAGTCTCCAAAGAGCCATTGGCCAAGATGTGGTTGACCGGAATCCCACTTTGAAAAAGTTTACGCGCCACCAGCAACGATCTATGACATTCAATAGGGTCTTTCTCAGCACACATCAGTGCGATCCGATACCGACTAGAACCTTGGATCAGACGGTCGATCCCTTCGAGGAAGGCTGGCTCATTTGCCAGTCGTTCATACTGAATCCTACCCTGATCATAGCAGCTCGGATTTTCGCTACGTCCTCCCAATTCTTTGCCCAGAAAGACGTAAGCAATACCTGCTGCCGCTAAAGCACTTTTCAACTTTTCTTGTGAATATTGAGGGACGTAACGGCTATATGGACGTGAGCGAACGTCGCCAATACCGGTGATGTTGTACTGGCGCAGTAAGTCTATGAAAAAATCAATCTCGTGGTTTGAGTGACCAATCGTGTAGATCTCTGATTTCATATGAGTCGACCTGAGTAGAGAACAGCCGCTATCAGCTTGTAGTAATAGCCCAAGTAGGGATCGCTAAGGCTAACACACAGCACCGGATCGGGGATGTCATATTGACCGTCTTCGCCCATTAGGAAATCCCGTTCAATCACAGGATCGGTAACATCCATGCAGTATTTTACTCCCTTGTATACAAACTCGCCGCGCACTCTACGCTTAGAATTCGGGTATCCTGGTGCCTTGTAACCAACCAACAGACGCAAATGCTCGACCGGTACAAGGTAAAGAGAAACTCCGCTTTCTCGCCCGACACTTAACCGGTTGTTCCACCCAGCATAGCTGCTCTCGCCAGTGCCCCAGAGATTCTCAGGGTTGTCTAGCCAACTGTTGATATCCTCCCAAGGCAGGTGGCCAACTTTTTTCCAGCGGTGCTTTGGATTGATAACGTGGTTCTCCCTCTGGTGAGGTAGTGGCTGAGGTGTATCACAAGAGACACAGAGAATATCAAGAAGTTCTGGGTCGCCACCGCTCTCGTAGTACCTCTCATGTTCAGAGACCTCATGTGACGGGCGGCTGCTGACAGGACGCACCCATTCTCCTGGCTCTCCGTTCTGCCATTCCTTGCCGGCAATACAGCGACCGGCCATTTTTCTGGAGTTGGCGAAACAGACAATCGTCTTGACGTAAGACATACAGGCTTCTGGGGCAAGGGCAAAGGCTCAATAGGAGTAATTTTCGGCTTCTTGAAAGTCCAGTAGTCAAATCCGTTCTTCAGGGCGAAAGGGGATCAAAAGGGCGCGGGGCGCTTTGGCATGGCGAGAGACCAAAATCAACGCCACAATACTGAGCAGATAGGGCAACATTAAGAAAAACTGATAGGGGATCCGGCTGCCCCAAAGCTGCTGAAGGCGTAATTGCAAGGCATCAAATCCAGCAAACAACAATGCCCCTGCCAAGGCTCGCCAGGGATCCCAAGCGGCAAAAACCACCAGGGCAATGCAAATCCACCCCCGTCCATTGACGATATTGAAGAAAAACGCATCGAACGCAGAGAGGGTTAAAAAAGCGCCGGCCACCGCCATGAGAGCGCTGCCCACCATCACGGCCCCGGTGCGAACGGCATAGACCGGGATCCCCTGGGAAGCGGCAGCCTGGGGATTTTCTCCAACCATGCGCACGGCCAGGCCCAGCGGAGTTCGGTAGAGGATGTAGGCCATGAGGGGCACCAGGAGAAGGCCGAGGTAGGTGAGGGGCGGCTGGGTAAACAGGGTTTCTCCCAGAAAGGGCAGGCTGGAGAGACCGGGGATCGGCCAAGGACTGAAGGGGACGATTTTGGGGGGAGAGGTGACCTGGGGCAGGGCCATGCGATAAACAAAATAAGCAGCATTGATGGTCAAGAGGGTAATGCCAATGCCGGTGACGTGCTGGGAAACCCCAAGGCGGACGGTCAACAGGCTGTGAATCAAGCCCACACCTGCACCGAGGACGGCAGCAAAGGCTACGCCCCACCACAATCCGGATCCCTGATAGACCACCAGCCAACCGGTCATGGCCCCCAGGGTCATGATCCCTTCGATGCCCAAATTGAGAACGCCGGCCCGCTCACAGAGGACTTCGCCCAAAGTGCCAAAGAGCAAGGGAGTGGCAATGCGCAGGGTGGCCACCCAAAAGCTGGTGGTGCTGATTAAGCTGATTAGACTCAGGAGTGCAGACACGGGTGCTCAGTCCCAGCGCAGACGATAACGGGCCAATCCCATGCAGACCAACATCCACAGCAGGGCAGCAGCAACAATGACATCGGCAAGATAGGTGGGAACGCCCAAGCTACGCCCCATGGTATCGGCTCCCACATAAACCCCGGCAATGAAAACTGCGGCCCCCACCACTCCCAAGGGATGCAGTTGGGCCAACAGGGCAACAACAATGCCGGTGTAGCCAAAGCCCGGGGATAAATCCAAGGTGAGATAGCCCTTGAGCCCGAGAAGTTCACAAGCTCCCGCCAAGCCTGCCAGCCCCCCTCCCAGCAGTGAGGTATACAAAATAACTCCCTGGACTGGGATGCCGAGAAACCTGGCCGCTTCCGGGTTCGCGCCTACGGCTCGCATTTCTAGGCCCCAAACGGTGAACCGCTCTATGGCCCACACCCCCAGGGCAGCGAGCAGGGCAATGATCAAACCGGCATGGAGACGACTGCGGGGGATCAGCCGCGGCAGTAGGGCAGCATCCACAAGGGCACGACCTTGGGGCCAACCCAGAGCCAGAGGATCTTTGAGGGGGCCTTCCAGGAGATAGCTAATCCCGAGAAGAATGACAAAATTGAGCAGCAAGGTGGTCACCACTTCGTCCACCTGGAACTGGGTCTTGAGCCAGGCCGGGATCCACAGCAGCAGCCCTCCAGCAATCCAGCCCGCCAGCAGCAGCACCAACACCAACCATGGGCGCGGCAGCAAAAGCCCACCGGTGCCCAAGAGGCTGGCAACCAGAGCCCCGCCATAAAACTGGCCTTCTGCACCGATGTTCCACAACTTGGCCCGAAAACACACCGCCACCGCCAATCCCGTCAGGATCAGGGGAACGGCCCGAGTCAAGGTCTCGCTTAGGGCAAAGGGGGATCCCACCGCTCCCCGCAGCAAAGCTCCATAGGCTGCCAAAACTGGGGATCCCGTCCACAGGATCAGCAGGCTGCAGGAGAGGAAAGCCAGGACAATGGCTGCCATCGGCGCGCTCAGGATCAGCCAAAGGGGCACCGTGGAACGGGGTTCAACACGCATCAGCCACCTCCTGCCCGGCCATACGCAACCCCAAGGCGGTCACCGTTGTGGTTTGGGTCGGGACTGCCGAGGAAAGCCGACCGCGATAGAGCACCGCCACTCGATCCGCTAAACTCAGCAATTCATCCAGGTCTTCGGAAATGAGCAGGATCCCGGCTCCAGCCCGGGCTGCTGCCAGAAGTTGGGCATGCACATAGGCCACAGCCCCCAGATCCAGTCCCCGCGTCGGTTGGTGAGCCACAATCACCTGGGGATCCCGACACAGCTCCCGCGAGAGGATCACTTTTTGCATATTTCCGCCGGACAGCAGTTGCACTGGCATCTGGAGCGCCTGCCGCGGATCCCCACTCTGGAGTCCCCGCACGTCGTAGGTCTGTAGCCAGGTGTGGGCCTGCTGATAGATTTGGCGGTGACGCAGGATCCCCCACCGCGAGAATTCGGGATCCCGATAGCGCTCGATCACCCAATTCTCCCACAGGCTAAGGGAACCAATCAGCCCAGTTTTGTGGCGGTCTTCTGGGATCCGGGCCATGCCTTGCCGCACCATCTCAGCAGGAGAGATCAGCCGCAGGACTCGGCCATGCAGATGGAGATGACCTTGGTGGGGCCGGATCACCCCACAGACCAGATCTGCCAGAACGGCCTGCCCATTGCCCGCCACCCCGGCAATACCCACGATTTCGTGACGCCGCACCGTCAGAGAAACCTGCTCCAGATGCTGCTGCCCTGCCCGACAGGAGACCTGCTGCAGCTCCAGGATCGTCTCCCCAACAGACAAGGGCGCTTTGACCACCGCCGCCAACCGCTGCCCCACCATCGCTTCCGCCAGAGTTGTGGGATGGATCTCAGCCGTCTTGCCCGCCATCACCACCCGCCCTGAGCGCAGCACCATCACCCGGTCACTGATGCGCATCACCTCCTGGAGCTTGTGGGAAATCAGCAGGATCCCCAGCCCGCGACCGGCCATCTGCCGTAGGGTGTGAAAAAACGGCTCAATTTCCGGTGGGGTCAACACCGCCGTAGGCTCATCCAAAATCAGGATCCGCGCCCCTCGATACAGCACCTTGAGGATCTCCACCCGCTGCCGCTCCCCTAAGGTCAGGGATCCCACCAGGGCCTCGGGATCCACGGCCAACCCCAATTCCTCGGCCAGCTTTTGGATGCGCCGCCGTCCCTCTCGCCGCCGAGACCACAGGTGCCACAGGGGCTGAGTGCCCAGAAGAATGTTGTCCAGCACCGACAGATTATCGGCCAAGACCACATGCTGATGCACCATGCCTATCCCTGCCGCCAGGGCAGCCGCCGGGGATCCCAGCTTGAGGGGCCGACCAAACACCCACACCTGACCCTGATCGGGAACATAGTGCCCAAACAGGATGTTCATCAGTGTCGTTTTGCCCGCCCCATTTTCCCCCAAGATGGCCAGAATCTCCCCGGCCCGCAGCTCAAGATCAATCTGGTCGTTGGCCAGCAGAGCACCAAAGCGCTTAGTAATGCCCACCACCTTCAAGGCCAAAGGCGCTTCAGAGGGTGGACTTGGGTTCGCTATCATCGATGGCTACAACAAAAGACCCTGCCAGAATCTCTGCCTGCCTCTGCATCACCTTAGCTTTCAGTTCAGCCGGAACCTTGTCGGCGAAGGTTCCCCAGTCGGAGAGGCTGGATCCCCCATATTTCATCATGCTGTAGATCCCGTAGTCCTCTGCCTTAAATTCTCCGGCCTTCACCGCGGCAATGGCTCTGTCGATGGTGGGTTCCATGTGCCACAGGGCGCTGACCACCACCGTTTCCGGGTAGTCCGGCTGGGTATCGATCACATTGCCGATGGCCAAAACGCCCCTCTCTTTGGCGGCATCAGATACCCCAAACCGCTCCGCGTAAAGGATATCTGCGCCGGCATCAATTTGGGCAAAAGCCGCCTCTTTGGCTTTGGGGGGATCAAACCAACTGCCGATAAAGGTGACCAAAAACTTCACCTCCGGCTGCAGTTCCCTCGCCCCTGCCATAAAAGCATTCATGAGGCGGTTCACTTCTGGAATGGGATAGCCCCCCACCATGCCGATGATTTTGGAGCGGGTCAGCCCCCCGGCCACCATTCCCGTCAAATAGGAAGGCTCGTGGATGTAGTTGTCAAACACGGCAAAATTGCTCAGGGCAGGATCCGGCTTGAGGCTGGATCCCATCAAGAAGCTGACCTTAGGATAGTCTTTGGCCACCTCCCGCGCTTCCCGCTCCACCCCAAAGACCTCACCCACCAGCAGTTGGACGCCGCTCTCGGCATACTGACGCAGCACCCGTGGGTAGTCGGTGTTGGAAACTGACTCCGACCAGGTATAGTCAATATCCCCCCGCTTCTGGGCAGCCATCAACGCTTTATGGATCCGGCTCACCCACTGCTGCTCAATGGGAACCGTATAAACCCCAGCCACTTTCAGCTTGGTTCCTTGAGCCACCGCGGCATCGCGAACCAACCAGCGGCTCCCCATCAGGCCAGCCACAAAAGCCCCAGAACGCAGGCAGAAGTCCCGCCGGGAGAGTTCTAAACGTGCCATAGTCGCTTCTGTTGAGGTTAGTTCGAGATCGGGTTACTGACCGGTTTATCGTAAAGGGGGGATCCCTGAAAATATGTGTCCTGAAATACAATTTTTTGAGAAGGAGCTTGTTTGTAATGGACAACGAAGTTTCGCTGACGGTTGGAATGGATGTAAGGGCCAAGTCCTCTCAAATCAGCTCTCGATAGATTATCCCTCTGACTACTTGGTTGATATCTTGCACAACCGGATGCTGTTGGGGACTACAGCCCTCTTTTATAAAGTGAGCAATAACCCAATCAACTGGTTTCCTAAATTCGGGCTTTGAGGTAATTTAAGACATCTTTATCTGATTTGGCCTATCATTCAGTCAACTGTAGTTGCTTCTTTCCATCCTAAGTTCAAACAAATAGCCACAACATATGGATCTCATTTTGCGCCGGGCCAATTTGCCGGATGGCCGCAAGGGAATCGATATCGGTATCCAGGGGGATCGCATTGTGGCTCTGGAAAGCAACTTGCAAGCCACTGCCCCCCAAGAAATTGATGTCAGCAACCGCTTGGTGTCGCCCCCCTTCGTGGATGCCCACTTTCACATGGATGCCACCCTCACCTATGGGATCCCGCGCGTCAACCAGTCGGGCACCTTGCTAGAAGGGATCGCCCTCTGGGGGGAGTTGAAGCCGCTGTTGACCCCCGAGGCGGTGATGGAGAGGGCCTTGACCTATTGCGACTGGGCAGTGGCGCGTGGGATCCTGGCCATCCGCACCCATGTGGATGTGTGCGATCCCAACCTGTTGGCGGTGCGGGCGCTGCTGGAAGTCAAGCAAAAAGTGGCTCCCTACTTGGATTTGCAACTGGTGGCCTTTCCTCAGGATGGCTACTATCGCTCGCCAGGGGCGGTGCAGCTTCTGGAGAAGGCTCTGGATTTGGGGGTGGAGGTGGTGGGCGGGATCCCCCACTTCGAGCGGACGATGGCCGAGGGAGCAGCTTCGGTGCGGGCCCTGTGCGAGATTGCTGCGGCGCGCGGCCTGCGGGTGGATCTGCACTGCGACGAGACCGACGATCCGCTTTCGCGCCATGTGGAAACCTTGGCCTACGAAACGCTGCGGCTGGGCTTGCAGGGGCGGGTAGCCGGATCCCACCTAACCTCGATGCACTCGATGGACAACTACTACGTCAGCAAACTGATCCCCCTGATGGCCGAGGCGGAGCTGGGGGTGGTTGCCAACCCGCTGGTAAACCTAGTGCTGCAGGGGCGCCACGACACCTACCCCAAGCGGCGGGGGCTGACCCGGGTGCCCGAGCTGATGGACGCAGGCTTGACGGTAGCCTTTGGCCAGGATTGCGTGATGGATCCCTGGTACCCTTTGGGCAGCGGCAACATGCTGGAGGTGGCCCACATGGCCATCCACGCCGCCCAACTGACTGGCTATGAGCAGATGCGCCAGTGTTTTTTGGCGGTAACAGAAAACCCGGCCCGCATTCTGGGGTTGGAAGGCTACGGCCTGGAACCCGGCTGCTACGCCGATCTGGTGGTGCTCCAGGCCGCCGATGCCGTCGAAGCCATTCGCCTGAAACCAGCTTGCCTGTATGTCTTCCGCCGGGGCCGGCTGATCGCCCAAACCCCGCCTGTGGTTGCCCAGCTCCATTTGCCTGAGCGCCCCACCCAGGTGGAGTTCAGCCGCCAGCTTTGGACCTCATCGGCGCACGGTACCGCTGAAGCCGCTGGCCTTGAATTGCTCCAGGGTGAGGGGCAGGGGGCTGGTTATGGGCACCGAGATGCGAATTGAAAAAGGGCTCTCGCCGGGAGGAACTTCTGCAATGGCCCCCAGGCGGGTACGCTCCGGCAGAACCTCGTTGCCGTTGGCATCGTAAAGCCGACCGAAGACATCCGCGTTCAGCAGGGTATTTTTGGAGCGGTTGACCACTGTGCCTTCGACGAACAGGCACCTGGCCGGTATGGGGTTGCCGTTGCTGGTCACCAGGTTGGTGTATTCGGGGGTATCGGGACAGGGGGTGACGTGGAGATCCTTCAGTTGCAGGGGGATCGCCCCAAAGCCCATCAAGAGCACCGCCAATGCCACACAGCCAAAGCTCATGCAGACAAGACGCAGCTTTTGGGTTAGCCACTGCGCCGGCTTCCAAACTTGGCTCATCGTTTTTCCTCCAAGGCCCACCCTCTTTAGTCTAGGGGATCCCCGTCTCGTAGAACCTCTCCTCGGTTTGGATCCCATCCAGGCGCTGATCCCAAGGATCCTGAGGCAGGGGCTGCTCCAGCAAGCAGGCTTGGGGGAGGATGCCCCACTTGGGCACACTGGGATCCGGCAAAGCGGCCAAAAAGCGGTCGTAATAGCCGCCGCCATAGCCCAAACGCCTTCCCCAACGATCGCAGGCCAGGGCGGGCACCAGGATCAAATCCGCCTTGCCAGGGTCGATAACTGTGCTGCCGGGAGAAGGCTCCAGCAAGCCCCAGCAGTTGGGGACAAGCTCAGCCGGCTGGTAGCGGTGCCACTGCATTTGCCGCCGCGGCAGACAACGGGGGATCCCCCACTGCTTCTCTGGAAAAAGGGCAAACAGGGATCCCAGATCTACCTCGGAGCCAAAAGCTACGTAAGCCAGGATGGTTTTGGCAGCCAAGAGCTGGGGGCAAGAAGCCAAGTGAGCCACTACCTTTTGACTGATAAGGGATCTGTCCAACCCCTGCCGCACCTGGCGAAAATGCTGGCGCAGGCGAGCTTTTTCTAGGGCAGGATCTGCTGCTAGAGAACTGGGCCGCCAAGAAGAAGACAGTTCCGGGGAAGGGAGTTCCTGCACAAGCCCAATGCCGCCTGGATATTCGGTCTCTGCAAGATCTGAATCTACTGGATGGCCAGGAGCTCCACTTCAAAATCCAAGGTGGCGTTGGGGGGGATCACCCCGCCTGCCCCGCGGCTGCCATAGGCCAACTCCGGCGGAATGCGCAAGTACCGCTTGCCCCCCACCCGCATGGTGGCCAGCCCTTCCTCCCAGCCACGGATCACCTGCCCTACTCCGTAGGTGAAGACAAAAGGCTGATTGCGCTTGTAGGAGCTATCGAAGATGGTGCCATCCTGTAGCTTGCCCACGTAGTTGACCACCACCGTTTGCCCCGGCTGAGGCGAAGGCCCACTGCCTTGAGCAATATCGTAGTACTGCAATCCCGACTCGGTGGTGATGAAGTCCTTGGCTGGGGATTGCACGCTCACCACCGGATTGTCCTTGGCCCGCGATAGAGCTATGGCCGGCTGGCCGCCCCACACCCCAAGCCACAGCAAGCCCAGCACCAACAGCAGCACCCGTTTCATCCGTTGGCGTCTCCCCACCGCCGACTTTTGGCTTTCCTTTACCAATCTTAGAGGATCCCGCTAGCCTTTCAGTTCGGCAAATTCGATAATCTGACCCTGGTGATCCCGCACCCAAAAGACGAAGGGCTTCTCGGAGCGAATGCTGTTGCGGATCCCTTGTTTGTTGATTCGCTTCAGAAGGGCCTTAAGGGACTCCCGCTCATAGCTGACATGGCGATAGCGAACGCCGCTGCTGCGGCCCGCTGCCGGTACAGTCCCGTAAGCAGAAGCAGATGAGGAGCTAGGCCTAGAGGCGTTGCCGTAGGAACCGGACCCCGCATAGGGATCTGTAGAGCCAGGGATCACGTGCAATTGAACATTGTCGGAGAGTTGGTACCAAAGTCCGGGGGTATCCAATTGGGTGGGCCCAGAGGTGGGACGGGCTTTGGCATCGAAGCGGGGACTGAGGCCAATATCCCCTGGAAAGTAAGCGGATCCTAGGCTGTAGCCGACCATGCTCTGCTCGTAGCCGTAGTAGTACTGCAGGGGCAGCTCCGCTTCCGGCAGTTTCAACACCTTCTCGTAAAACCCTCTGGCCTGCTCCAAGTCCGGCACGATGATGGTGTGGACGCGGGGAGCGCCGCTTAAGAATGTCCACATGGCCCCCCCATAGGCCGATAGCAGCAAAAACATCAGCCCCTTCGTGGAGAGCAAAACCTCCAGGGGGATTAGGGGCAGCATCAGTCCAGGTGGGATGACCATCGGCACTTTTCCCTTCGCGGGTGGCTCTATGTCCAGTATAGGATCCGGGGAGAATCCTGGCCTTGGCCCACGCTCGATGAAGCTTGCTCTGTTTGCCCCCAGCCCGCGCGCCCGCCAGTTGGCCAACTCTCTGATCCCGCTCTTGGGCAAGGAGGTGAGCTGCTGGAGCAAAGCTGACCCGCAGGGGCTGCCCTCCCCCTGGCAGGCTTACGGGGATCCCAAGGATCCCACAGCGCCAGGCTCCCTAGCAGAAGCCGTTGCCCAAACCTGGCCCCAGGTGCAGGGCTGTCTCTTCATCTTGGCCGCAGGGTCGGTGGTGCGGCTCATTGCCCCCCTCTTGCAGGACAAGCAGCGGGATCCAGCGGTGGTGGTGGTGGACGAAGCCGGTCGCTGGGCCATTAGCCTGTGCGGGGGACATGTGGGGGGGGCCGATGCCCTGGCGCGGCAGGTGGCCGCTACCTTGGGAGCCCAGCCGGTTCTCACCTCTGCTTCCGAGGGGCTGGGGATCCCGCCTTTGGATTTGCTGGGGGATCCCTACGGCTGGCGGCGGGGCGCTGGAGATTGGAACGGGGTGGCAGCCGCCTTGACGCGGGGAGAGCCGGTGGCCGTTCACCAGACCTGCGGCACGCGGCTTTGGCGACAAGCTTGGCCGGCAGATCATCCCCTAGTGGCCTCCTCTCCTCCCCATCCCGTTGCCCAGATCTGGATTGGGGAATACCTCTCCCCTCCCACGGGGATCCCGACAGTGCACTGGCATCCGCGGGTGCTGTGGGTGGGGGTGGGCTGCGAGCGGGGCACCACCCGCGCTTGGCTAGAGGGATCCCTGCGCCGCCTGCTGCAGGCCCATGGGCTGGCGTTCGAGGCCATTGCCGGCTTGGCCACCTTGGAGCTGAAGCAAAACGAGCCAGGTCTTCTGGAGCTGGCCCAAGCCTATGGCTGGCCCATTGAGTTTTTCCCGGCAGAGGCTTTGGCTGGGATCCCGGTTCCCCACCCTTCGGAGGCCGTTCGGCAGGCGGTGGGCACTCCCTCCGTAGCCGAGGCGGCTGCTCTTTTGGCGGCTCAGATCTGGGGAAGAGGTGACCGAGCTTTTGAGAGGCCCTCTTGCGTTGCGGAGGGGAAGGCAACTCTTCTCTGCCCCAAGCAGGTCTTCACGTCAGAAACCGAAGGGGCCTGCACCCTGGCCATTGCCCGCGCGGCGCAGGAGTATTCCCCTCGCAGCGGCCACCTCTGGCTCATCGGCACTGGTCCTGGGGATCTGGGTCAATTGACTTTGGCTGCCCGTATGGCTTTAACTCAGGCCGATGTGGTTGTTGGCTACCAGCTTTATCTGGATCTGGTGGATCCCCTTTTGCACCCCGGCCAAATCCGGGAGGCCTCTCCCATTACCCAAGAGCTGCAGCGGGCCAAACAGGCCATCGCTTGGGCGCAGCAGGGGCTGAAGGTGGCGGTGATTTCTTCGGGGGATGCGGGCATTTACGGCATGGCGGGGCTAGTGTTGGAGTGCTTGGTCCGCTCTGGCTGGGATGGGATCCGCCCTTCTCTGGAGGTGCTGCCGGGGATCTCTGCCTTCCAGGCGGCTGCTGCCCGGCTGGGGGCTCCGCTGATGCACGACTTCTGCGCCATTTCCCTCTCGGATTTGCTTACCCCTTGGCCGGTGATCGAAAAACGCCTGCAGGCGGCTGCAGCTGCCGATTTTGTGGTGGCCCTTTACAACCCCCGCTCCCGGCAGCGGGTGGATCCCTTCTTCAAGGCTCTACAGATCTTTCTGCAGGCCCGACCCGCCCATACCCCCGTGGCTTTGGCCCGCAACCTCTACCGCCCTGGCGAAACTCTCCGCCTTACCACCCTGGGGGAGCTGGATCCAGAGGAGGTGGACATGCTCACCCTGGTCTTTATCGGCAACTCTCAGACCTTTCGCCATGGAGACCGGCTGATTACCCCGCGGGGCTATTGCCTGGGCGAAGAACCCACTTGACGGGTGTTAAGCCCAGACTCAAAACACCATCAGATGCCGGGGATCCAACTGCAGCCACCACGGGGATCCCCAACCTTCCACCTCTCGCCAGCGCTCCCGCCACACCTCGGCTTGCAGGTGGTAGTCCTGGCTGTGGGCAGGAGGACCGCCCAGCCTAAAGAAGAGGGTCAGCCGGTGGGGGGTCTCGCTCCACTTCACCAGCCAAGCGGGAAACGTGTTGGGCAGCTTCCCGTCGGGCCGGAAGGTGAGGTGGTGGGCGCGGATGGCGATGTATTCTCCCGCTGGGGATCCCTGTACCTGCAGCTCACAGCCCCAATCCAAGGCCAGCACCCGTTGAGGGCCCAGGAGCTTGGCCCGCGAGATGTTTTTGCAACCCGTCAGTTGCGCCACACTAAGGCAGGGGGGAGCCTCAAATAGCTGACGCTTGTCCCCCTGGGCAATGATTCGCCCCTGCTCCATTACAGCCAGATCCCCGCAGAGGCGGAAGGCTTCCTCAATGTTGTGGGTTACCAAAAGCGTGACTCCCTTGTAGCCCGCTAGGATTTCCCCCATCTCCTGCTCCAGTTGGCTGCGCAGGTGGGCATCCAAAGCAGAAAAAGGCTCATCCAGCAGCAAGATCTCCGGCTCAGAAGCCAACGCTCGCGCCAGGGCCACCCGCTGCTGCTGTCCTCCAGAGAGCTCGGTGGGGTAGCGGTTTTCCCAGCCTTTCAGCTTGACCAACCGCAGCTGGGCCTGGATCCGCTCCTGTTTTTCGGCCTCGCTCAAGCCCGCAGGGATCCCAAAGGCAATGTTCTGGGCAACGGTGAGGTGGGGAAACAGAGCGTAGTTCTGGAAGATCACCCCTACCCGCCGCTGAGCCGGAGGCAGCCGGATCCCCTGTTCGGCGTCAAACAACGCCCGCTCGTTGAGCAAAATGCGCCCACCATCCGGGGTTTCGATCCCGGCAATGCAGCGCAAAAGTAGGCTTTTGCCGGATCCAGAGGCCCCCAGCAGTCCTAATGGCCGCCCGTCGCAGCTCAGTTGCGCCTGCAGCTCAAATTGGGGCAGCTTCTTGTCAATGTCCACCCAGAGGCGGGGGGCCGGAGTTGAGAAATCCGGATCCCTTCTGGCCAGAACCCGCAGGGGGCGAGGGGGAAGCTGCTGCAGAGGCTGTCGCTGAAACCAAAGGTTAACTGCCGTCATCACCCCCAAGGACAACATCAAGACCAAGGCCGAGCTAATGGCTGCCCCCCGCATGTCCCCCGCCTGAACGGCAAAGAAGATGGCCATGGATAGGGTTTGCGTGCGGCCTGGGATGTTGCCTGCCAGCATCAAGGTGGCGCCAAACTCCCCCAGAGCGCGAGCAAAACTGAGGGTAACCCCCGCTAGGATCCCCGGCAAGGCCAGTGGGATCAGCACCCGCGTAAAAATCTTGGCCCTACTTGCTCCCAGGGTGCGGGCTGCCGCCACCAGCGTCGGGTCGATCTGCTGGAAAGCTCCCAGGGCCGTGCGGTACATCAGGGGCAGGGCCACCACCGCTGCCGTGATCACCCCGGCATACCAGGTGAAGATGACCGACAAGTTCAGCGAGGCCAAAAGTTGTCCCAGAAGGGTTCGCCGGCCAAACAGCAGCAGCAACAGGAAGCCCACCATGGTGGGCGGCAACACCAGCGGCGCCAACAAGAGGGCCTCGATGAGAGAGCGCCAGCGACCTCGGTAGTGCAACATCCCGTAAGCCGCCAGCGTCCCCACCCCAAAGGTGATGCCCGTGGCCAAGCCGGCAATCCGTAGGGAGATCCAAAGCGGGGATAGGTCGTAGTCGCTCATTTGGAGTAACTCATCCGCGCCATTGCAGAGGGATCCCTCACAGGCGGATAAAGCCGTACTTCACAAACACCTCTGCTGCTTCTTCTGAGGTTAAAAACTCCAAGTAAGACCGTCCGGCGGGAGTATCGCGCACCAAGGCCACCGGGTAGATAATTGGCGTAATGGGATCCGCCGTAGCCACTACTCGCACCCGATTTGAAAGCTGAGCATCCGAGGTAAACAGGATCCCAGCGTCAGCATTGCCCTGTTCTACCGCCGTTAAGATTTCCCGCACCGTGCTGGCAAACACCATCTTGGGCCGCAGCGTCTCAAACACCCCTGCTTGGGTGAGAATTTCCTGGGCGTAGCGTCCGGCGGGCATGGCCTGCAAATCTCCAATCGACAAAACCCGGATCTCTTCCGCCACCAAGTCGGCAAAATCCTGAACCTTGGTTCTGGCATTGGCAGGCACAATTAAAGCCATGCGGTTGCTGAGAAGATCTCGCCGGGATCCTGCCACCAGCAGGTTTTGCTGGGCAAGGGCGTCCATAAAAGAGGCGGCTGCGAAAAATACCACGTCCAGAGGCGCCCCCTGCTCCACCTGTTGCTGGAGAGAGCCGGAATTGGCGAAGTTGTACTCAACCTTGATGTCGGGATAGCGGGCGGTGAACAACCGGTCGATTTCCGTTAAAGCCGGTTGCAAGCTCACCGCAGCCCCCACCAAAATGGGCTGAGATTGTGCCAAGCCGGGAGCCGACCCCCACCTCAAAGCCAGGGCGGCCAGGATCCCTAGGAATAACATTGCAGTTCTTCGTTTCATAGCCATTCTTCTTTGACCCGTGACAACTCTCAGAACAGGAAAATCCGCCAATGGTTCGGTGCTTTTGACTGTCGGAATTGGGTTGTAATTTGTATCTGTAGATACACACCTAGACTATCGGCAGCCCTTCCTCCCCAGAGGCAACGATAAGCATCTGATAGTATTGAAACCAATGTTGAATGGCCATCTGCCGAGATCCCTTCTTGTTCAGTTTGGTCAACACCCCTGTTGCTTTAAGTGTTCAACAAAGGAGAAATCATGCAAATCAGCACTCGCAACTTGTTTAAAGGAACTGTAAAAAGTGTCCAGGTGGGCATGGTCAATGCCGAAATTATTCTGGAAGTTGCACCGGGTATAGAAATAACAGCCATTATTTCTAAGCACTCTGCCGAACGGTTGGGTATAGCAGTTGGAAAAGAAGCGTATGCTGCCATTAAAGCCTCAGATGTGGTCATCGCCGTGGATTAGTGGTGGATTAGCAAATTGAGTGACTGGCCTAGACTTGCTGTTGCCTGGGATCCAAATACAGGGCTTTGATAAGGCGCTGGCGATCGTTTAGGCTGATCTGAAGCCGCCCATTCTCTACATCCCGCACCCAGCTCTGGCTGCGCCCCAGCCTCTGGGCCAATTCCCGCTGGCTGATTCCCTTTTGCTGGCGTGCCGCTGAGATATCTGCCCCACGCAAAGCCTTGCCTGAGGAAAAATCTTTTGGGTCTTCGGGATGGCAAGGGAGATCAGAGGCTGTTGCAGCAGGCGCAGACTTTGCCCTACGCTGCCGCCGGGATCCCGATTCTCGGGTTGGGGATCTGGCTTCTTGAACTACTCGACGATGCCAGTCGGAGGGCAGATGAAATCGTTGAATGCGAGCCTGCATCAAGAGTCCCCACTTGCCCCGCGGCCCGGCAGCCGTCAGCAAGCCACCGTTGTTGGCATCTTCAATCCAAAAGTTCAATGCCTCGTCCGCATCCTCGGGCACAGCTTCCAGGCGAGCCCACAGGGGTTGAATGGAAGAAGGATAGGTGAGGGGATCGAACTCCGGCTTGAGGCCGTAGTGGTTGAGAACCTCCAGATCGCTTTCAAAGGTGCGCACCAGCCGTTTGCGTTCTTGGAGATTGAGATAAGCTTCCTGCAGTCGCTCTTCCCCGTAGGCCACTCGCATCAGGGTGGGCACCGTCAGACGCTGTTGCCGCCCCATCCTCACTTTGAACAACAGCCACAGCAGCAGGCGCATGGCTCCTTCATGGTGTTGCCAATGGCTCATCACGGCCTGCAGCAGGGATAGGGGCAGGCTGCTGTACTGATAAAAGGCTTGCCCCTGGCGGCACCCTTGTCGATTGAGAAAGTACCGTGTCCATTCGCCGGGCTGAATCGCCCAAGTCAGGCCCACCAGATGGTTGCAGCCCTGCTCATCTTTTTGAAAGTGGCGATGCATCTTGAGCAGCCTCCACAGAGGGCCAGCCGGTACCGAAAACCCCTTCACCCGCCCCTGATCCGGCCAATCGATGGAGACTTGAATCCGACAGAGCTGCTCTATCCAGGTCATGAACAGGTGGAGACGGGTCATCTTGCTCAGATCTTTACGTTTATCCCAGCCCAAATAGGACTCCAATTGTGAGTCGGTGAAAACAAAGGATTCCTTCCAGGGGCTATCCAACCCGGCGGCATAGGCAGCAAAAATAAGATGCAAACAGGCAGTTCGCACATCGATCGGAGCACTTTGTGGGATCCCGTCCAAACATAGAGTTAGGGTCAGAGATCCCTGGTTGTGGCCAACAGATTTCTGATAGCAAACCTGGTTATCTCCCTGCTTTTGCAGATTGAGAGATTGAAATTGAGATAGGAAATTGCAAGCTTCCCAGACCACAATTGACGAAGCAAAAGCCTGGCTATGGCCGTTCAAAAATAGAGGTGGACTGCTGCGAATGCGGGCCGTGACCGTGCGGTTGCGCCCCTTCATGGCTTCATAAGGCTGCGGGGCAGAACCGGGACACAGGCTAACGCACTGAGGTTCTGGGAAGAAACCTTCGCAGTCATTGCACAACAGAGGATTAATCCAGTATTCCCCATCCTGAACAACAATAGCTTTCGTAGGACAGCTATCTACGCAAGCGTGGCAACCGATACAATCCCCTGAGATTTGATAAGCCATAGCCCTCGAACTCCATAGCGTTTCCCTGTAGCTCTCCTTTGTTCACGCCTGCTATCGCATCTGCAAAACCCTAAACCCGGCCATGGAGACCTTCCTCGCAAAGCCGTGGCAGCCCGGCGAGAGACCTTAGTTTAAGGTCTGTTTCCTAAGCTCAATTCGTGAACTGGATTGAACGATACCTCAAAAGATCCCCGGCAGGCCAGGGAGATTTGGTCTAGGGTGAACCTTCTGGAAAGCTTTGTTTTCTCTTAACTTCTAATGTTTGCAGTGAACTTTTGAGATGGCTTTGCAGGCTACTCCTCCCCCCTTGAGAGCCTTTTAGGGATCCGAACTGCAGCAAGTGTCAGGCAAAACGCTCAATAACCAAGCCGACACAAGGTCGTCCGCCCACCCAATACGCCGATTCATCGGCCAGGTTGTGGCTTGGCTCCAGATGCCAACCCAAGGGATTGGGTTCTAGCTCCAGCGCCCGCACGATTTCCTCTGGGCTTAGTCCTGTGCAGAGTTGGATGTGTTGCAACTTGGGGAAAGGCTTTTCCACAAGGCTAAGCTCTTCAGCAGCTTTAAGGATGGAGCCCAGGTGCAACAAACAGGTGTTCATGGCTTTGCTCCCAAATCAAGATAGGTTATGAAGAGATGAGCTTCCCTTACTTTGAGTGTCCCTCATTACAGGTTAAAAATTGGGTAAATAGACTACATTTTAGAAGGCTCTTGGCAAATTTAAGATTGTTTTCTTATTCGGTTCTTGGGTAGACATCAAGGCGCAACGGGGATCCATGTAAACCCAGATGGGTTTAGCTAAATGAGCAGGAAGGGAAAGTTGGCCACTGGGTAGGAGTAGGATCCACTCAGGGTGACGTTGGATAACCTGGAGATAGGTACCTGGAGTGAGACCCATTTGCTGCAATTGGGCGCAAGCAGCTTCGGATCCGCGCAGTTGGTAGATGCGACCTTCTTCTCCAACCTTCATGAGTTGGAGAGGAGATATGGTTATTGAGATCTTAGGGACGGTGGGCGGTGCCAACATATAGGGATCCCTAATCTTAGAAGAGGCCATTTGAGCCTTGCCCGAGTCCATTTGCGAGCAGCTTGGAAGCAGCGATCTATCAAACCAAGTAAGCTTCCTGGTGAGTGCGAATCGTACAATTGGAGCGAGGTTTAGCCACGCAGAGCAGCACAAATCCTTTGGCTATTTGTTCCTCATCCAGAAAGGTTTGCTCCGATTGATCGACTTCTCCCTCTACCACTTTGGCCACGCAAGAGGAACAACTACCGGAGCGGCAGGAAGAGGGCAAATCCACATCTTGATCCTCAGCCGCTTCTAGGATGGTCGAATCTTCATCTACTGAGATATAGGTGTCGAGCCGTCGTTTTGGGTTAACCAAGTGAACTGTGTAGGTAGCCATGATGAGATCTCCAGAGAGTTGACGAGGGGTAAACAAGGGAGCTTAGGCAGGGATCCCAGGGCTGCATTCGCCCCGCTCTCCCAAAGAGCTGCAGCCGGCACAGCCGCCGACAGCATCTGGACAACCGTAGTCTTGAAAGACTCGGAATAGCTTCTCCTGCTGCGGAGTAGAGGTGAGAAAGGTTTGGTACGCTTTTTCCAGCGCTTGCCGAGCTTGCTCCAATCGCTCTTCTTCGCTGCCCTGGAAACACTCCAGAGGGCCTAGATACTGAGCGAATTTGCGTAAGATATGCAGGCGATTCACGTTGACCACCCGCGGATCGTAGGGGAGCTCGAAAAAAGCGAAATAATCCTCGGCATTGACTAGGGCTTGGAAGTCTTTCCAACGGCGGTTGTGGTTCCAACTCATCGGCAGGTCTCCAGGGTTTTCAAGCGTTGTCTGAGGGTGTGCAGCCGGGCAAATAGGGCGTAAGTGCGGGCTGCCAAGTCGGGGAGTCGCTCGAACCCGTCGGGTAGCCCCTCGGCCAGATCGTGCAGATCCATTTTCAGTTGGCCTGCTTTGCTGTTTAGTCGTTTGATCTCGGTGCGGAGCTGGTCGGCAGAGAGGTGTTTAAAGGGCTCGAAATCCAGGCCGTTCACAACATTCTCAACGTCACTCTCATTCAACATGGGCAAGGCACTCCTAATTGCTGAAGAAAAAGAAGAAAAAATGGCTGCCGGGACGGAGACAAGCGGCTACAGTCGGCCCACCTCAGGGTAGGTTCGGGCCAGTTGGATCCCTTTGTCGATAAGGGCAGTGGCTTTTTCGCTGAGCTGTTCGAGAGACTCGAAACCGAAGCGATGGGCGTCTCGCAGGGTGTTGACCACCAACAACAGCCGCCCTGAGAAGACCAGCACCCAACCAAAACCTTCACTGTTGAGATCCAGCACCACCTGAGCCAGGAGGCCCGTCTCCTTTTCGATCAGGGCGGCAATGGCGCGGTAGTAGATGAGGATGCGGCTCCGCACTGCCGGATCCACCTCCCCTTCCAGGGATATTTGGCGCTTCTGGGCTTTGGTGACGACAAAGGGCTTGAGCAGCAACTCATCCCTCCAGGTGCGGTAGGTGCCGTAGGGATCCGCCGCCCGCAGCTGGCGGACGATCTCCTGCAGGATGGGGCTGGTCGAGGGGGAAAGAGGGGTAACCGTCATGGCTAAACCTCCGCAGGGGAAGTAGAGGGATTTGGGGCTTCGGCTTTGCGGGCGCGCTCGGCCAAGAGCACTTTGCGCAGCCAGGGGGGAGGGTTGTGCAGGGTGGATACCAGGCGCTGCAGCAAGCTCTCGATGGATTCTTCTTCCGACTGCACTTTGATGGGGGTGATGCGGCGGTTGATCAGGCGGGCGGCGGCACTGCTGCCAATGGCAGCCACGTAGATGAGGGTGACATCGGCCAAAGCCTGCAGCTTGGGCACCAGCTTGTCCTCGTTGCCATCTGCCTCCAAGTTGCCCCCAAAGGTAAGGGTTTTGCAGAAGCGGTAGCCTTCGGGGGTGACTTCGTAGAGGTCGATCTGGTTGGCCCAGCCAAAGTGGGCATTGACGTGCTTGCCGTCGCGGGTTGTAAAGGCCACTTGCATGAGGGTTCTCCTTAGAAACGTGAACTTGAGGGTTTGGGGGAGCTAGGGGCACTTGGGCTGCCCTTCGAAGCTCTGGATCCCTTAGAATCCATGCCCAGAAACCTGGGGTGGGCTGGGGTGACGGGCTTCCTCCTGCTCCATCAGCAGGTTGCCGACAGCAAACAGTTGGGATAGGGTGCCGCGATAGCCCACCTGACAGATGTGGTTGGCCCCCAGCCGGTCGAAGATGGGGATCCCCATCCGATGCACCGGGATCCCCAGCCGCTTGCCCAGGCGCGCCACGTGGGAGTTGCCCACCAGCAGGTCAGCCCCGGGTGCTAGCTCCTCCAGATCCCCCAGATCTCCCACCCGCACTGCCTCAATGGGAAGGGTGGTCAAGTGGGGATCCGGTGTGGGACTGATGGCCGCCTGGATCTGACAGCCCATATCCAGCAGCCAGTCCACCCACCCCCAGAGCAGATCGGCTTCTAGGGCCAAGGCAATCCGCTGGTTGCCGAAGAAAAAGTGGCAATCCAGGAGGGCATCTTGAACCTGGCTGCGCTGGCGGCGGTAGCGAGAGGGCACCGGCTGCTGGCTGTGATCGGCCAAGGTTGCCAAAAAGGGATCCACAGCCTTGAGACCGGTCAGGTGGGGGAAAACCCGATAGGGGGTGCCAAAGCGCTGGGCCAGGATCTGAGCGGCAGGGCGCATGCTCTCGCCGACAGCTATGGTGAGGCCGGAACGCCCGAGCTGGCGCAATTGCTCAAGGGTGGTGCCGCCGTCTGGGGTCGCCCTAAAGCCGGTGCCCAAGTGTCCGTCCAGGGAACCCGCGGGATCCGGCACCAGGATCGGCTCTAGGCCAAAAGCCTCCGCCATTTCTTTGATCTCCTGGGCGTCGGCAGGGGTGAGGGCAGGCCCGCACAGCACCGTTACCTGGGCAGGGCGGACGGATCCCGACGGCGATTCCGGCAGGGTGCTGACCAAGCTGTTGACGGCGATGGCATAGCCGTCTTGCAGGGATCCTTTAAAGTCAGGCGTAGAGGCCAACACGATGGGCAGATCCTGCAATTGCGGCTGGCGCCGGCGCAGCTCTCGCAGGATGCGCGGCATATCGTCGCCGCGGGTTTCCGTGAGGCCGGTAGTGAGGAGGCCGATTAGCTCCGGCTGGGCCTTCTCCACCAAGGTGAGAATGGCAGCTTCGACATTCTCCTCGCCTCCCAAGATGGTGTCCACCTCGGACATGGCAGTGGTGGACATGGGAATGGCCTCGCGGAAATGGCGTACCAGCAGCGCTTTGGCAAAGGCCGTGCAGCCCTGGGAACCGTGGAAGAGGGGCAGACAGCCCTTGATCCCCAGAAAGGCCAGGGCCGCCCCCAGCGGAGCGCTGAGTTTGAGGGGGTTGACGCTGAGGGGCTTGCGTTCTTGAATCAACTGGGCCATCCTCCCACCTCCTTTGCTGCTGAGGTCTCCCAGGGGGCAGGCCGTCGCAACTGCTCCCAAATGGGACTGTGGAGGGCAGCATCGATTTCCCGCGCCAAGTTCACCAGGCCGCGATAGCCGGCATAGGCATGGTGCCGCTCCTGGTTGATGTCCAGAAAGGGGATGCGGGCCTTGAGGGCGGTGTACTGGTTGCGTCCGCCGGCGATGAGCAAGTCCGCCTTCGTGCGCCTCACCACTTGGAGCAGCTCTTGGGGGCTGCCCTTGTCCAGGAGAATGCCCTCTTGGCCAAGCAGCTCGCGGATGCGGGCTTTGTCTTCTTCGGTGCTTTTGCGGGTGCTGGTGGCCGTTACCTGCATCCCCAGATCTCGAGCGGCGGAGATGATCGACCAACTTTTCACGCCGCCGGTATAAAGGACAACTCGTTTGCCCGCCAGCCGCTGCCGGTAGGGGGCCAAAGCCGCCTCGGTGGCGCGAGTTTCCCGCTCGATGAGGGCCTCGGTACGCTCCTGCAGTTCGGGATCCTTCAGCCCTTGGGCAATGGCCCGTAGGCAGTGGTTCATCTCCTGCAGCCCGTAAAAGGAAGCCTCAATGTAGGGGATCCCATAGCGCTCCTGCATCTTGCGGCCCACATTGAGCAAGGCTTTAGCGCAGATGAGAACGTTCAGCTTGGCCCGGTGGGCGGTACAGATCTCGTGGTAGCGGCCATCGCCGGTGATCTTGGCCAAGATGCGGATCCCCAGCTCGTCAAACAGAGGCAAGACATCCCACAGCTCGCCGGCAATGTTGTACTCGCCGATGAGGTTAATGTCGCGGCGGGTGGTGTATTCCGGGGAGGCCGTGCCGATCACATAGTCCAGCAGCGCTTCTCCGGCCAGACGGTTACCCAAGTTTTTGCTGCCCACAAAGCCGGGCGCATTCACCGGAATGACCGGGATCCCAAGCTGGCGGCTGGCCCGCTGACACACCGCCTCTACATCATCCCCAATGAGGGCAGTCACACAAGTGAGATAGACGAAAATGGCGGCAGGTCGGTATTTGGCCTGTAAGTTGCAGATGGCCTGGAACAGCTTCTCCTCCCCTCCGAAGATGATCTCGTTCTCGCTCAGATCGGTGGTGAAGCCCACCTGATAGAGTCGGGAGCCGGAAGAGAGGCTGCCCCGCGTCCCCCAAGAGTTGCCGCTGCAGGCGATTGGCCCATGTACTAGATGGGCGGCATCGGCGATCGGCACCAGGGCAATCGAAGCCCCGTCAAAGGCACAGCCTCCCTGCGCTCCTCCTGGCTTGGCTTGCTCGGCACAGACTTTGTTTTTGCCTTTGCCGTCTTTCTTGTGGTTGTGCTCGCAGGCGGTCTCGTTGAGCAGCTCCGCCACTTTGGTTCGGCTGATCATGGGCATGATGGGATCTCCTGAGAAGAGGGGGGCTGGGGTTGAGCCGCAGCTTCGGCCAGATAAGCCGCCGCCCGTAGCCGCAGGGCGATGATCTCCTCGTAGAGGGGGTTGATGCGACAGAGGGCCGGAATGTGGACGGTGCGGGATCCCAGTCGGATATCCCGCTCAAAGGGACAGGAAGCCGGGATCAAACGACAAATCCAACGGGCCTGCCGGGATCCGCGAATTTCAATGCTGTTGAGCCAGCGGCGTGGCCACTGCAGGGCAGATCTGAAAATTGGGTTAAAAACCAGGCCGAGCCATCCCAAAGGGTTGCCGACTCTGGGATAGGGAAGAGAAGGGTAGGGATAAGTCATGGCTTAAACCTCCGAATGGGTAGGACTTGTAACAAGGGAACGTAGAGCGCACCATTCAAAAATCTGCTCCAGTTGCTCCAAAGAAATCAGCCCGTAATGCCAGAGGATCATCGGCAGGGGGCCCTGTTCACACCCATGCCGTTTCAGGGCGAAGGTGAGGGCGGATTCCGGGATCCCAAGCTCGACTTGCAAAAACTGGAGCAGCGGCGCCCGATCGGGGGTAAGCATGGCAGAGTCTCCCAAAACGAGAGGTGGGCGTGAATGGGCAGGCTAGGGTGGGGACAAGCCCAAAACCAAGCTGTCGGCAGCGAGAAAGTGGGCCAGGTGAAAGGCCCGTTCTTCTGTCTGCAGCAAAATCTGCTCGTAGAGGTGACGGGTGGCGCGATCCCCAACACTTTCCGCCAGAGCCGCCTGGCGACGCAGCAGATCGATCAGGCTTTGCTCGGCCCGCAAATCCGCTTCCAGCATGGGCCGCACGGCCAATGCATCGTCCCCTTCCGGGCTGAAGCAGCACAGCTCCGCCAGCTTGGCAAAGCTGGAGGCCGGGATCCCACCTAGGCCGTTCAGGCGCTCCCCCACCTCATGGGCGTGGTTCTGAACTTCCTGTAGACTTTCGTTGAAAAATTGGTGAATTGAGTAGAACTCTGCTCCTTCGACAACCAGATGGTGCTTCAGATACTGCAAATACAGCCCCTGAAGACTGGCCCAAGCCAGGTTGAGGCCCTCGCAGATGGGAACCGTGATCTCCCGTCCCAGGTGAACGGGGTTGTCTCGGACTTGTTGGAAGGAGCGAGTTGAGGGGGATGGAGTGGTCATTGGCGCTACCAAAACGAGGTGAACAGGAGAAGCAAGAAGGCAAACGGCGGAGGTTCAGGGGCGCTCGTCCCATCCCGAATGTCTCTCAGGGGGATCCCAGGTCTGGAGAGACCAGCAGCGATCCAACCAACTCAGCCAGCCAGAGCGGTTGAGGGTGAAAAGGCGGAGCACACTGTGGACGAGGAGGGCTTCGGTGGGGGTGCGAATCATCACCCACAGTTGGCCGGTCGGGGTACAGCCACAGGTCAAATCCAGCTCCTGCAGACGGTAGAGAATCCGCCAGCGATCGCAACGGGGCACCTGCAGCACTTCAGCCGTTTTCGGTGGGGGAGAAACAAGGGGGGACATAAGCTCACCGGTTGGGAAGCAGGGGGCGAGTCTCAACAGAGGGGCAGAACCGTTGGGTTTCTGTTCCCCCGCTTATAGCAAGCGGCTGCGGTGGCTCAGGCTTGGCAGCGGGCGATCAGGATTGATTGAGTTATTGCCGATGTACTCAAACCCTGGAAGCTTGGCCCAGAGGGCAAAAAAAGTTTTTCTGAGGGCAGGGGGTTGAGTCTTTTGCCCGCAGGGATCCAGTATTTTCGGGGAAGGGTATGGGTATTTGAGCGAGTACATCCCCCCTGTCACAACAAGAAAGTCCGACGGCCTGCCGCCGCAATAGTCTTCACTTCCTTGGCGAGGACTTTGCCCCAGGGGGATCTTTCCTCAAACTCAAACGGCTATTTTCAATACACTTTTGGGCTGATACGATATTAAATCGTAGCAATTGATGCAAAACGCAGCCGAGGCTGCGGCGCTTGAGTGCATCTGAGCAGATTTTTAGTATTTCTTAAGCATTGCCCCAAGCCCTTGTCGAATCAGGGATTCCGGGGATCCTCCCCACAGCCGGATCCCCCGCCCCTTTGGGTCAAAATACGGCATCCCCGGCCTTGAAAAACCAGACCCTTGACCCCTAAAAAAAGTTGGATTTGGCCTGCCATCAGGCTTTGCAGGTCTTGAGTACAAAGCCAATAAACTCGATCAGTTCTACCGGGCTGAGTGCAACGGAGCGGGCAGAGGGCGGTTGATATAACCGCCAGTAACGTTCTATCCCCTGGTTGACCCCACTATGCCGCCCCTTTCAACTCCGCCCCGCCAGGGATCCCCCTTCCCATCGGCCTGCGCTTGCAGCAGCAGCCCCCGCCAGGCTCTCCCCCCTCATCTGCAGCAACGCATCGCCACCCATCCCTGCTACAGCGAAGCAGCTCACCATCACTACGCCCGCATGCACGTGGCGGTAGCCCCCGCCTGCAACATCCAGTGCAACTACTGCAACCGCAAGTTCGACTGTGCCAACGAGAGCCGGCCCGGTGTGGTCAGCGAGCTGCTTACCCCGGCGGAAGCCGCCCACAAAGTGCTGGTGATTGCCGGCAAGATCCCGCAACTGACGGTGGTGGGCATTGCTGGGCCTGGGGATCCCTTGGCCAACCCCAAGCAAACCTTCGAGACCTTTGCCCGCATTGCCGAGAAAGCTCCGGATCTCAAGCTTTGCCTTTCCACCAACGGCCTGATGTTGCCGGACTACATCGACGAGATCAAACGGCTGAACATTGACCACGTCACCCTGACCATCAACATGGTGGATCCAGAGATCGGAGCCAAGATCTACCCCTGGATCCGCTGGCGGCGCAAGCGCATTCGAGGGGTGGAGGCAGCCCGCATCCTGCACGAACGGCAGATGGAAAGCCTGGATCTGCTGCGGGAGGCAGACATCCTCTGCAAAGTCAACTCCGTCCTGATTCCCGGCATCAACGACACCCACCTCTTGGAAGTGAACCGGGTGATCCAGGAGAAAGGGGCTTTCTTGCACAACATCATGCCCCTGATCTCGGCGCCTGAACACGGCACCTACTTCGGCCTTATCGGCCAGCGGGGCCCCACCCCTCAGGAGTTGAAAGCCCTGCAAGATCGGTGCTCCGGCAACATGCGGATGATGCGCCACTGTCGCCAGTGTCGGGCGGACGCGGTGGGCCTTCTGGGGGAAGACCGCAGCCAAGAGTTCACCAAGGAGCGCTTTATGCAGATGACCCCCGAGTACGACCCCGAAAAACGCCGCCAGGTACAGGCAAGCATTGCCCAACTGCAAGCTCAGCAGCAGGCAGCCCCGACCCACTGGACAGCCGACCTGCCTCCCGACAGCCCCTCCATCCTGGTGGCCGTGGCCAGCAAAGGCGGTGGCTTGGTCAATCGCCACTTCGGCCATGCGCGGGAGTTTTTGATCTACGAGGTCAACGCCCGTGGGGCGCAGTTTGTCGGCCACCGCAAGATCCCGCAGTACTGCCACGGGGGATCCGGGGAGGACAACAACCTAGAGCAAATCCTGGATCTCATCAGGGATTGCCGAGCCGTGCTGGTCTCCAAGATCGGCGATTGCCCCATGAAGCGTATTCGCGAGGCCGGCATCGAAGTGGTGGAAGACTACGACCTCATCGAAACGGTGGCCCTCAAGTTTTACCGCACCTGGTTGGTCAACCAGGCCCTGGACAGCAAATCTTCCCGATCTTGAGACCTCATCTTTTGGAGACGCGGCCATGGCTACTGCAACTGCTCTCACCAAAGGCGGACTGCCCTGGATCCCACAGTTTATCGAAAGCTTGGATATCAGCCGCTGCCTCGGCTGTAGCCGTTGCCTCAAGGTCTGTGGCCGGGGTGTGTTCGCCCTCAGAGCCCTCAACGAAGACGGCGAGTTTGTCGAAAACGAAGAGGAAGAGGAAAGTGAGCGCAAAGTGATGACCATCCTCAATGCCGCCCTCTGCATCGGCTGTCAGGCTTGCGCCCGCATTTGCCCAAAGCAGTGCCATTCCCACGCTCCGCAAGCCGTTTAACGTTGCCCAACCCCTACCTTGTATCGATTCGGAGCCTGTATGAACCCCGTGATCTACCTGGACAACAACGCCACCACCGCCGTGGATCCCCTGGTTCTGGAGGCGATGCTGCCCTATTTGCAGACCTTCTACGGCAACCCCTCCTCGATGCACAGTTTTGGCGGCCAGGTGGGGCGTGCCCTCAACCAAGCCCGCGAACAGGTGGCAGCCCTTCTGGGAGCCGACCCGACGGAGATCGTCTTCACCAGTGGCGGCACCGAAGGCAACACCACGGCCATTTATGCAGCCTTGGCAGCCCAACCCCAGAAGCGCCACATCATCACCACGCAGGTAGAGCACGCCTCGGTGCTCAACGTCTGCAAGCACCTGGAAAAACAAGGCTACCGCGTCACCTACCTCTCGGTGGATGAGCAAGGCTGCCTGGACTTGCTGGAGCTGGAGGCAGCCCTGACCGGCGATACTGCCCTGGTGAGCTGCATGGCCGCCAACAACGAGACGGGCGTGCTTTTCCCCATCGAGGCGGTGGGATCCCTGGCCCGCAGCTACGGGGCTGTTGTCCATGTGGACGCAGTGCAGGCGGTGGGCAAAATCCCCCTCGATCTGCAGCGCCTGCCAGTGGATCTCCTCACCCTTTCCGGGCACAAGCTGCATGCCCCCAAGGGGATCGGCGCCCTCTATGTGCGGCGGGGCTTTCGCTTCCGTTCTCTGTTGCTGGGAGGACATCAAGAGCGGGGCCGTCGCGCCGGAACGGAAAATGTGCCGGGCATCATCGCCCTGGGCAAGGCAGCGGAGCTGGCCCAAGCCCACCTGGGGGATCCCCAGGAGCGGCTGCTGCGGGATCGCTTGGAGCAGGGCTTGCTACAGCGGATCCCGGATGTCCAGGTTAACGGCCACCCCACTCAGCGGCTGCCCAACACCACCAACTTGGGCTTCAAGTTCGTGGAAGGGGAAGCGATCCTCTTCTGGCTGAACAAATACGGCATCTGCGCCTCCTCCGGCTCCGCCTGCACTTCCGGATCCCTGGAGCCCTCCCATGTGCTGCGGGCCATGGGCCTGCCCTACACCGTTTTGCACGGCTCAATCCGCTTCAGCCTCTCTCGCTTTACCCAGCCGGCAGAGGTGGAGCGGGTGCTGGAGGTTTTGCCGGGGATCATTGAGCATTTGCGGGCCATCTCCCCCTTCAGCCACGAGGCGGAAGACTGGCTGCAACAGCAGGAACGGGAACTGGCTCGCCGCTGACCCCCCTCAAACTCATCTTCCCTCGACCGTTCGCATCCTCAACTCAGGATCCAGCCATGTGGGACTACAGCGAAAAAGTTTTGGAACTCTTCTACCACCCCAAAAACCAAGGGGCGATGGATCCCAGCTCCGAGCCCGGTGTTCGGGTGGTGGTTGGAGAAGTGGGCAGCATCACCTGCGGCGATGCCCTGCGGCTCTACTTAAAGGTGGACGAGGCTAGCGAGCGGATTTTAGCTGCCAGCTTCCAAACCTTCGGCTGCACCAGCGCCATCGCCTCTTCCTCGGCTCTGACGGAGCTGATCACCGGCCTCACTCTGGATGAAGCCCTGCGGATCGACAACCGCCAAATCGCTGACTACCTAGGCGGCCTGCCCCCCGCCAAGATGCACTGCTCGGTGATGGGGCAAGAGGCTCTGGAGGCAGCCATCTACAGCTATCGCGGCCTTCCTCTGCCTGACCACACGGATGATGACAGCGCTTTGGTCTGCTCCTGCTTTGGCGTCAGCGAGCAAAAGATCCGCCGCTTGATCCGGGAAAACCACCTCACCTCCGCTGAGGAAGTAACAGCCTACAGCAAAGCGGGTGGTGGCTGTGGTTCCTGCCTGGCCCAGATTGAAGACCTGATCGCCGCTGTTCTGGCCGAGACTGACGCAACCCCTTCAGAAGATTCAAGAAATTCAAAAGGGAACTCCCAAAACCAGACAGAGCCCTCTCCCGCTGCTCCCTCTCCCCTCACCACCTTGCAAAAGATCGCCCGCATTCAGGCCGTCCTGGAGGAGGAAGTTCGCCCGCTGCTGTTGGCCGATGGCGGCGATGTGGAGCTTTACGACCTGGAAGGGGATCAGGTGTGGGTGCGCCTCAAGGGATCCTGCACCACCTGCCCCAGCCAGCAAAACACCCTGCGGTTGCTCATCGAAACCCGCCTGCAAGAACAGGTGTGGCCCACCTTAACCGTGCATGCCCTCTAGTTCCCCATTCTCGATAAGCCTGAGAGCCCTATGATCTGCCCCACTGTTACTCCCCGTCGCTTCCCCCATCTCCTGCCTCGATTCGGGAGAGCCCCACCGTTCAACCGGTTTGCTTTTGGATTCCAAGGGATCCAAGGCTGCCTTCCCGCGAGCTGAAATCCTTTGCAGTAAGGATCCCGTCTCGCTAATGCGACCAGTTGCGCCCATTGGCAAGAGATTTCTAACCCTTAAGTCGCCCTCAAGTTTTTCCTCAAGTCTTCATTAGGAGAACTGAACCATGAGACAAATTGCATTCTACGGCAAAGGCGGTATCGGCAAATCCACCACCTGTCAGAATACCGTTGCCGGTATGGCCGAATTGGGGCAGCGGATCATGATCGTCGGCTGCGACCCGAAAGCCGATTCCACCCGCCTCATGTTGCACTGCAAAGCCCAGACCACCGTCCTTCACCTGGCTGCTGAGCGGGGATCCGTAGAAGACGTGGAGCTGGAAGAAGTGGTGCTCACCGGCTACCGAGGGGTGCGCTGCGTGGAATCCGGTGGCCCCGAGCCTGGTGTTGGCTGTGCCGGACGAGGCATCATCACCGCCATCAATTTCTTGGAAGAAAACGGTGCCTACGAGGATCTGGACTTTGTCTGCTACGACGTGCTGGGGGACGTGGTCTGCGGCGGTTTTGCCATGCCCATTCGGGAGGGCAAGGCCCAAGAGATCTACATTGTTTGCTCCGGCGAAATGATGGCCATGTATGCGGCCAACAACATCGCCCGCGGCGTGCTGAAATACGCCTACTCTGGCGGCGTGCGCTTGGGTGGCTTGATCTGCAACAGCCGCAAAGTGGATCGCGAGATCGAGCTGATCGAGGCTCTGGCCGAAAAGCTGAACACCAAGATGCTGCACTTCATCCCCCGCGACAACGTGGTTCAGCACGCGGAATTGCGCCGCATGACGGTGATCGAGTACTCCCCCAACTGCAACCAAGCTGACGAGTACCGCGCCCTGGCCAAAAAAATCATCAACAACACGGATCTGAGGATCCCCACCCCCATCTCTATGGATGAGCTGGAGCAGTTGTTGATAGAGTTCGGCGTTTTGGACGACGACCAGAAAATCGCCCACCTCATCGGCAAAACCGAAAAAGAGCTGGCCCCTGTCTGATCCCCGAAAAGACGGGCTGGGGGTAGCTGGTTTCCTCCCTCAGCCCCCCTTCGCACTGTGGCTTTTATCCATGACACCCAATAGCTGAGGTTCTCATGACTACTCTGAAAAGTACCCTCAAAGAGGAAACCCGGAAAATCGTAACGGAGGTTCTGGAAACCTACCCCGAAAAAGCTCAGAAAAAGAGAGCTAAGCACCTCAACGTCTATGACGAGGGCAAAGCAGATTGCGGAGTAAAATCTAACATTAAATCCATCCCCGGCGTCATGACCACTCGCGGCTGTGCCTATGCCGGTTCCAAAGGAGTGGTGTGGGGGCCGGTCAAAGACATGATCCACCTCAGCCACGGCCCCGTGGGCTGCGGCTACTACTCCTGGTCGGGACGGCGCAATTACTACGTGGGAATCACCGGGGTGAACACCTTCGGCACCATGCAGTTCACCTCTGATTTCCAGGAGCGGGATGTGGTGTTTGGGGGGGACAAAAAACTGGCCAAACTCTTGGTAGAAGCCAGCGAACTCTTCCCCTTGGCCAAAGGCATTACCATCCAATCCGAATGCCCCGTTGGCCTAATTGGGGATGACATCGAGGCGGTGGCTAAAAAAGCGGCCAAAGAGATTGGCAAAGCGGTGGTGCCGGTGCGCTGCGAGGGCTTTCGGGGGGTCTCCCAGTCCCTGGGCCACCACATTGCTAACGATACAGTGCGGGACTGGGTTTTGCCCATTGCTGACAAGAAAGCGAAGGAGGGATCCCTCAACTTTGAGCCCGGCCCCTACGATGTGGCCCTGATTGGGGACTACAACATCGGCGGCGACGCTTGGTCTTCCCGGATTTTGCTGGAGGAGATGGGCCTGCGGGTAGTGACCCAGTTTTCCGGCGATGGCACCTGGAACGAGATGCTGCTTGCCCCTCGGGTGAAGCTGAATCTCATCCACTGCTACCGCTCCATGAACTACATCTGCCGCCACATGGAGGAAGCCTACGGGATCCCCTGGCTGGAGTTCAATTTCTTTGGCCCCACCCAAATTGCCAAGTCGCTGCGGGCCATCGCCCAGCGGTTCGACGAGACCATTCAGGCCAAGGCGGAGCAGGTGATCGCCAAGTACCAGCCCCAGAGCGAGGCTGTCATTGCCAAGTATCGTCCCCGCCTCGAGGGCAAACGGGTGATGCTGATGGTGGGCGGACTGCGACCCCGCCACGTCATCCCGGCCTTCCGGGAGCTGGGCATGGAGGTGATTGCCACCGGCTACGAATTCGGCCACGGCGACGACTACAAGCGCACCACCCAGTACATCGACGACGGCACCCTCATCTACGATGACGTGTCCGGCTACGAGTTTGAAGAATTTGCCAAGAGGTTGAAGCCAGATCTCATCGCCTCCGGCATCAAGGAGAAGTACGTCTTTCAAAAGATGGCTTTGCCCTTCCGCCAGATGCACTCTTGGGACTACTCCGGCCCCTACCACGGCTACGACGGCTTTGCCGTGTTCGCTCGCGATATGGATTTGGCTTTGAATAGCCCCACCTGGGATCTGGTCAAAGCCCCCTGGAAGTCTTAGCTTGCCGCCGGGATCCCAGACGCCAACGGCCCTTCCTTCCCCTGCCCCTCATTAGGAGACCGACCATGCCGCAAGATATCCAAGACATCAAAGATCATGCCCGCCTGTTTCAAGATCCGGAGTATCAGGCGCTTCTGCAGTGCAAGCAAACCTTTGAAGATCTCCCTTCCCCAGAAGAAGTGGCCCGGGTGGCCGAATGGACAAAATCTTGGGAATACCGGGAGAAAAACTTTCAGCGGGAAGCTTTGACGATAAACCCTGCCAAGGCTTGCCAGCCCTTAGGGGCCATCTTCGCCGCTGTCGGCTTTGAGGGAACTCTGCCCTTTGTCCATGGATCCCAGGGGTGTGTGGCCTATTTTCGCACCCATCTCACCCGCCACTTTAAGGAGCCCTTTTCGGCGGTCTCCACCTCGATGACGGAAGATGCGGCGGTGTTTGGCGGCCTCAAAAACCTAATCGAGGGACTGGAAAATGCCTACGCCCTCTACAAGCCCAAGATGATCGCCGTGTGCACCACCTGCATGGCGGAGGTGATCGGGGATGACCTGGGAGCCTTCATCACCACGGCCAGAAATGAGGGAGTTATTCCCCACAACTTCCCGGTGCCCTATGCCCACACGCCAAGCTTTGTGGGATCCCACATCACCGGCTACGACAACATGCTCAAGAGCATTCTCAGCACCCTCACCGAGCCGGTGGGCCGCACGGGTAGCAATGGCTACATCAACGTCATCCCCGGTTTCGATACCTACATGGGCAACTTGCGGGAGATCAAGCGCATCTTCGGCTTATTCGGGATCCCGCTGACCCTGCTGGCGGACAACTCCGACTATTTGGATTCGCCCAACGACGGCACTTTCCACATGTATCCCGGAGGAACCCCTTTGGAGGCGGCTGCCCAATGCCTCAACGCCGAGGCTACTTTTTCCTTCCAGCGCTACACCACGCCCAAGACCCTGGAGTTTCTAGCAGAGGCCTCGGGTCGGCCCACCCTGACGGCGCGGCCAGTGGGTATTCGGGGCACGGATGAGTTTTTGATGCAGCTATCCCAGTTAACGGGCAAGCCCATTCCCGCCGAGCTGGAGATCGAGCGGGGCCGGGCGGTGGATGCTTTCACCGACTCCCAAGCGTGGATCCACGGCAAGCGGGTAGCCCTGTATGGGGATCCGGATCTGGTGATGGGCTTGCTCAGCCTGTTGCTGGAGCTGGGAGCGGAGCCGATCCATGTGGTGGTGACCAACAGCAACGAGGAGTTCGAAGCCGAGGCGCGGGCACTGCTGGCCTCCAGTCCCTATGGACAGGGGGCAACCGTCTGGGGGGGCAAGGATCTCTGGCATCTGCGCTCTCTGATGTTCACCGAGCCGGTGGATCTGCTGATCGGCAATTCCTACGGCAAATACCTGTGGCGGGATACGGGCACACCTTTGGTGCGCATCGGCTACCCCATCTTCGACCGCCACCACCTGCACCGCTACCCCACCTATGGCTATGTGGGGGCGCTCAACCTCCTTAACTGGATTGTCAACACCATTCTGGATGAGGCAGATCGGCGCAGCATCATCCCCGGCAAAACCGACATCTCCTTCGACTTAATTCGTTGATGGCCAGAGCAGCGGGATCCCAAAGGCCGGACTTTGTCGGACTTTGTCAAGGATCCCCTGCTCCAAAGACTCCACCCCGCTAAGAGGAACAGCCAAGCCTTACAGGAATCTGATGAATTCTGCGGCAACTTGGTTGAGCTTTCTACCCTGGACATGATTGCCCTGACGCAACCGGGGTCCCGCTAGCGGTGCGGAGCACCATCGACGGTTACCGATTGCCTAGGCGGGCCGTAGGTCTTGGAGGATGGATCCCATGAATTCCTCTGTTACCATCAACGACACCACCCTACGCGATGGGGAGCAAGCGGCAGGGGTAGCCTTCCAAATCCCCGAGAAAATCTCCATTGCTGCCCTCTTGGATGCCATTGGCGTGCCCGAGATCGAGGTGGGGATCCCGGCCATGGGCGCCGTGGAAACGGAAGCCATTCGCGCCATGCTCAGCCTGGGGCTGCGGGCCCACCTGCTGGGGTGGAACCGGGCTGTGCCCAGCGATATCCTCGCCTCTATTCGTTGCGGCCTCAAGCGGATCCACATCTCCGTGCCGGTCTCGGATCGGCAAATCGCTGCCAAGTTCCAAGGGGATCGCCCTCGGCTGCTGCGACAGTTGCGCCAATGCGTGGAGATGGCCTTGGAGCAAGGGCTGTGGGTCTCGGTGGGGGCAGAAGATGCCAGCCGCACCCCCCTGGAGCAGGTGATCGAGTTGGCCCAAATGGCCCAAAGCTGGGGCTGTCGGCGCTTCCGCTACTGCGATACGGTGGGCGTTTTGGATCCTTTTAGCACCTACAAGCAGATTCGCCGTCTGGTGCGGGCCATCGATATCCCTGTGGAGATGCATACCCACGACGACCTGGGCATGGCCACTGCCAATGCCTTAGCCGGGATCCGCGCCGGCGCTCAGTCGGTGAACACCACCGTCAACGGCCTGGGGGAACGGGCCGGCAATGCCCCCCTGGAAGAGGTGGTGATGGCTTTGCGCTACACCTTGGGGATCGATGTTGGGGTGGATACCTGCCGTCTGCGGGAGCTGTCTCAACAGGTGGCACGGGCCAGCGGTGCTCCCCTCCCCCCCTGGAAGGCCATCGTTGGCGACAACGCCTTTGCCCACGAGTCGGGCATTCACGCTGCAGGGGTGCTACGGGATCCCCAGACCTATGAGCCTTTCCCGCCAGAGGCGGTAGGCAGCCAGCGGCGGCTGGTGTTGGGCAAACACTCCGGCAGGCATTTGCTGCTGCAAATCCTCAAGGAACAGGGGATCCCTGTCGAGCAGATCCCACCTGGCCAACTGGAAAAGCTCCTGGAACAGGTGCGGCAGCACGTCACCCACTGCAAGCATCCGATCCCACCGGCGGAACTGGCCCGTTATTGCCGCGCAACGCTGACGCAATGGGCGCAACACACTCCAGAACCCATCCCAGAGGAGAGCCATCCCGATGTTGTCTAACCGCTTGTCCGGAAAGGAAACTTCCAAATCTCAGGCCATTTTGGCAGCCGTGTCTCGACGGGCGCGCCAAGTAGGCCGCAGCCTAACCCGCCAAGAGCTTTGTCAGGTGCTGGCAGAAATCACAGGAGGTACCCCATGAGCGACGAACTGGAGCTGGATCGCCCTCCCGAATTTGAGCTGGGCGACAAAGTCCGCATCCGTAAGGTCATCCGCAACGATGGCACCTTCTTCGGCCAGCCGGTGGGGAAAATCTTGGCCGTTCCGGGCGACGAAGGTTACGTGATTTCCATTGGCACCTTTCTACAACGGTTTTACGTCTATGCCGTCCACTGCTTGGCCAAAGGCTTGGTGGTGGGGTGCCGTGCCCAAGAGCTGGAACTTGTGGAGAAAGGGCTATGAAAGTCATCCTGCACGAAAGTGCCTACGGGCATTTGATGGTCTACGTTCCCAAAAAAGATCTGGAAGAATCGGTTGTTGCCACCCGTTCAGAGGCCGGGGAAACCATTTTCACCTTGAGCAACGGTTGGGAATTGTCCATCCCGGAGCTGCCGGAGCCTTTGTCTCTGCCCAAGACGGTAGAGGCCAAACGCCTCTAGCCAACGGTTGGCTGAACAATTCAAGCAATTCTATTCCTATCGGCTCATCCTCGAAAGGGCTGAGAGAATGGGTTGAACTCAGCTCTAACAAGCTCCAAATACCCATGAAAAGGGTTGGATCCCCCGTTACTTTGTATGGACAACCGGCCCATATGGGGAGATGGCTTTTTATCCTCCTGGGGCTCCTGGTTCTTCTTTGCTTGGGAACCGTCTATTCCTGGAGCATTTTCCGCAAGCCCCTGGAAACAGAGCTGGGGATTGGGGCCAGTGAGAGCCTGCTGCCCTACACGGTTGCCCTCGTGTTCTACGCTACCCTCATGCCCATCACAGGGTTTGTCATCCCCCGCTGGGGATCCCGCCGAGTACTGGCTCTGGGGGGCAGCTTGGTGGGTTTGGGCTATGGGCTGGCTAGCTTTGCCCCTTCTATTGGGTGGATTGCCCTCTGCTATGGAGTCATTGCCGGCAGCGGTGTGGGAATAGCCTATGGAGTGCCAATGGCCGTGGCAGCCCGTTGGTTTCCCGATTGCAAGGGATTGGCGGTGGGATCCACCATTGTCGGCTTTGGCCTATCTCCCCTGCTCACTGCTCCCCTGGCCAACTGCTTGATCGAGGCGCTGGGGGTTCGACCTACGCTGCTGATTTTGGGGATCCTCTTCGCGGCAGTGATCCTGGGGATCGCAACCCAACTGAGATTTCCTCCCCCCGATTGGATCCCTTCCCTATCTTTTCCAAGAAAATCCACGGACAGCCCAGATCACCCTCTACCGGCTTCTAGGCGCTCTCTCCCTCTGCTGAGAAACCCCTCCTTCTATGGCCTGTGGATCTGCTACGCCATCGGCACTCTGATCGGTTTAAGCGCCATTGGGATTTCCGGCCCCGTGGGGGAAGAGCTGATCGGCCTAGATCCCACTGCGGCTGCCAACAGTGTGGCTCTCTTCGCCCTTTTCAACGGGATCAGCCGTCCTCTGTTTGGCTGGTTGGCCGATCGCTTACATCCCCATCAGGTCACTACGGGATCCTACGGGCTCATCCTGCTGGCCTGTGGGCTGATGCTCCTGCCTCCCCAGGGATCCCTTCTGGGCTATTGGGTAGCCTTTTCCTTGCTTTGGTTTTGCCTGGGGGGGTGGCTGGCTATGGCTCCCGCCCTGACCTTGCGCTTGTTCGATCCGGGACGCTACGCCCAGAACTACGGCATCGTGTTTACCGCCTATGGAGTTGGGGCTTTGACGGGAACGATGATCACGGGCCAAATTCGGGATAGGCTAGGCAGCTATAGCTACACCTTTTATGGGATGGCCGTCTTGGCGGTGGCAGGGATCTGGGTGGCCAACGCTTTTTTGAAAGAGAAGTTGTAGGAGCTTCAAGCCAGCGGGCACAGCAGGGATCCCATCAGCAGGGGCAGCAATCCCCTACTTCATACCCTCCACTGCAGGGCTGGGTGAACCAACTTAAAGACTTGCCCCCCCAAGGCAAGCAGTTTGGTAGAGTAGTACGGCTATTGCCGACAGATTGGGATCGTGGCGGAATGGTAGACGCTACGGACTTAAAATCCGTTGTTCCTCAAGAACGTGAGGGTTCGAGTCCCTCCGATCCCATCATCCCTTGATCCCTGTCTGTTCCAGCACATTCAGCAAGTCCGGGATCCGAACCCAGGCATCTTCTCGATCCAAATCGGGGCTGGAAAGAAGAGCCACCAAAGCCGGATCGCAAACAGGCGCCACCAAGGGGAAATACCTTAACCCTGCCACCTGAGCAATACTCCAAAAATAGGGAAGCACTGCATTGCTGGGCAAGATCTCGATGACGGTGGTGCCGGGTGGACAAAAGGCGAGGTTGGTCAGGCCCGCCCCGTGGATCCCGATCACCGCCTCTGCCCCTTGCATTAGGGCTATTTGCTCGGGAAGAGAGAGGGTTTCCATCTGCACCGGTACAAATCCCCAGGGGCGCAAGCAGGCCAGCACCTCCGCTTCGTTGATCACCCGCCGCCAGCGGGCAGAGCGACGGCTGATGTAAATTCGCCGCGGTTGTAAGGGGTCAATGGATAAACTCGGCTGGGCCAGTTGCCGCAGCACCTCCAATCCCCTAGGCGTCAAGCACCCCACCGGAGCGCCTGCTGAGGGCACGATCAGGTTTTGGGCTTGCAGATGGGATCCCCCCAACTGCTCAAAGCTGAGGATGCGCTCGGCTGGGATCCCCAAAGCAGCCAAGCTCTGCACCTGAAAGGGTTTTCCCTGATACCCGTGGATCAAGATGGGGATGTCCTTTTCCAGGGCGCCCGACCGCTGCAGGATATCGAGGGCCGGCAGAATATCCACCATCCAGTGAAAGTAATTAACTGCCCCCAAGGGCAAAAGGGCAACGGGGCCATCCAGTGGGATCGGTGGGGGGAGATGGGGCAAGCCCAGCAGGGGGTGGTGTCGCAGGTGATCTGGCCTGTAGTCCCAGTCGAGGAACTCCGGCGGCGGCAAGCTCAGGGATAGATCGGCGAGCAATTCTCCCCGGCGGGTGAGCACCCCGCTGGCAAAGCTGGCGTAGAGGTGGCGGGGATAGTGGCCCACGTGGACGGATCCTCGGGGGATCTGGGCGACAAAGGTCTCTGCCAAGGGGATGCGCTGCGGGCGCAACTTTTGCAAAATGTCGGGATCAGCGGCAGGGGGCGCTTTTAGACAGAGAACCCCCCCTGGATCCAGCAGTTGGTAGTCCCCTTCGCCCGTGGCCTGATGCCACTGCCGGGTGGTGAGGTAGCCTTGGGTTGGCACCGGCCAGAAGTCAGTTGTAGGGGGGGTGTTCTGGGAAAAAGAGTCCGCTTGAAGGGCAACGCCTTCTGGAGCCCAACGCTGCCGCCAAGCCGAGTACAGCAGGCAATCGGGGCCCTCCCCTCTGCATGCCTGCTCCAGTCCAGACCGCAGAGGGCTTTCTCTGCCACTGCCCTCGCACCACGCCTGCACCCAATTCCGTTCCGCTGCCACCGCTCGGCAAACCTTCTCCCAAGCCGCCTCAGGGTGAGCCAACCGCACTTCCGCTTCCGCCCAGTAGCTGTAGAGCTGCGCTGTCCCGGTGCCCCGCGCCTCAGCCGCCTGGAAACACCCCACAGCCTGAACTGGATCCTGCAGATCCAGCCACGCCAGGCCCATCTGTACCCAGGGATCCCCCCACTCAGGGCGCAGCCGCGCAGCCTCCTGCAGAGGGGAAATCGCCTCTCGCAAACGGCCCAGCTTCATCAGGGCCAAGCCCCAGCGCCAAAAACTCTCTGCCGCCGTCGGATCCTGCTGGCAAGCCCGCTCAAACCACTCCGCTGCCGCAGCCCACAGCCGGCTCCGCTCTTGGGTCAGGCCAATGCGGTGGGCAGCCAAAGCCTGGCCAGAAGACAGCTCCAGCCCAGAAAGCCCATCCCCCAACTCCAGAAGCTGCCGATACAGAGCTGCTGCCTGCGGCCAATGGCCCTTCTCCCACAGGCTTTCCGCCAAAGCCTGCAAGCTCCTCAGCAGGTGGTAGACGGCCTCGGATTCGGCCACCCCCCCCGCTTGCAGCATCGCCAAGCCCTCTTGCCACACCAGCTGCGCCTCCAGTTCCCGACCCAGCAGGAGATAGGCGACTCCCAGCTCCCAATACAGCTCTGGAGAGGGGGATCCCTGCTCGAGCTGTTGCTGTAAAACCTGGGTAACGCGTTCGTAATGTCCCTGCTCCCAATCCTCAAGGAGAAAAGCGGAAGACAACAGATGGGAGGGTAGAGCTGGGTTGAGAGCCATGTCTTTGTGGATGAGAAACAGTGTTACAAACTGCAACAACCTCCCCACTCTGGGCCCGTGCCCCTAGTATTCTAGGCTTGGCTTCCCCCTCAGGGATCGGACAGCGATCCTTCTCAGCTCAAAGAGGGATGCTCCTCCAGTCGTGGGTCAGCCTCTTCACCCCCTTCGATGGCACTGTCCTCGGCCTTTGTCGGCAGTTTTTTCGATCAAAACGGAGTTTAAAAGATCGATGGGTATCAACGTATCCGCTGGCGCAGTCGTTTCCAACCCCCGTCTCTACCAAACCGTGCCTGTATCGACCATCTCCCAGGCGGAACAGCAGGATCGCTATCTGGGACGCACCGAGCTGGATCGCCTCGAGGACTTTTTCTCCAGCGGCCTGAAACGGCTAGAGATTGCCGAGGTCATTGCGGCCAATTCGGAAATCATCGTCAGCCGGGCAGCCAACCGCATCTTCACAGGGGGCTCGCCCATGGCCTATCTGGAGCGGCCAGAAGCGACCCAAGACGAGAAAGAAGCCTTCAAGCTGGGTACTGCCTTCTACGTGGAATCCACCGGCGGATTCATCGAGGCCATCCGCAACATCTTCAGCGCCAGCGGCGTGGAGATTCCCCCCAATTTCCGCCCCATCAACATCTCCCGCTACGGAGCTGCCAACATGCGCAAATCGCTGCGGGATCTGAGCTGGTTTTTGCGCTACGTTACCTACGCCCTGGTGGCCGGGGATCCCAGCATCATCGCCGTCAACACCCGCGGCCTGCGGGAGATCATCGAAAACGCCTGCTCCGCCGAGGCCACCATTGTCGCCATTCAAGAGATGAAGCGGGCAGCGGCTGGCTACTTCCGCAAAGATGCCGAAGCGGTTGCCATCATCAACCAATACTTCGATGTTTTGCTGAGCGAGTTCATCGCCCCCGCCCCTTCCGACAAGCTGCGGCAGCGCAATGCCAGCACCGCCGACGGGATCCCTCTGCAAGGGCTGCAGCTACCCCAGGTTTACAACTTGGCTGCCGAAAAAGTTCCCGTTTTTGCCATGAAGCCGGGGCTGTCCAACGCCGAGAAAGAAGAAGTCATCAAGGCCGCCTATCGACAGGTGTTTGAGCGGGATATCCGCCGCGCCTACGGCCTCAAGCTTTCCGACCTGGAGTCGAAGGTGAAAAACGGCGAGATCTCCATGAAGGAGTTCATTCGCCGCCTGGGCAAATCGGAGCTGTATCGCAAGCAGTTCTACGAGCCTTACATCAACAGCCGCGTCGTGGAGCTGGCCTTCCGCCACTTCCTGGGGCGGGCTCCCGAAACCCGCGAGGAAGTGCAGACCTACTTCTCCATCATCTCCAGCAAGGGCCTGGCCGGCCTGGTGGACGCCCTGGTGGATAGCCGCGAGTACGGAGACTACTTCGGCGAAGAGACGGTACCCTACCTGCGCAAGCTGGGGGTAGAAGCGCAAACCAGCGCCAACTGGGGGGCCAAATTCGACCTCTACAACTACGCTGCCCCCCGCCGCAAGGTGCCCCAGTTCATTACCCTCTTTGCCCGCTACAACCGGCCCCTGCCGGATCAGCATGCCTATGGCTCCGGCAATGACCCGCTAGAGATCCAATTTGGGGCCATCTTCCCCAAGGAAACCCGTTCCCTCAGCGCCCGCCCTGCTCCCTTCAACAAAGATGTCAAGCGCATCCTCATCCGGCGCGGCTTTGCCCTCACCAACGAGCGCACCAATCCCAGAGCAGCAGGGGATCCCGGCAGCCTTGGCCCGAAGGTTTTCAAGCTCACCCAGACTCCGGGAGATCGCAGCCGACGGCTGGGGGTGCGGGCCGGCATTGTCGGCAGCGAGGGATCCACCCAGGCGGTGATCCGCGCCTGCTACCAACAGGTATACGGCTATGTGCCCTACGAAGGCCAACGGCTGACCCGCTGGGAGATCAAGCTGGAGTCGGGGGAAATTCCCGTCAAAGAGTTTGTGCGCCAACTGGCCAAGTCGGATCTCTTCCGCAACAAGTACTGGTCCAGCTTGTATGTCTGCAAAGCCATCGAGTTCATCCACCGCAAGCTACTGGGCCGACCCACCTACGGACGGCAAGAGATGAACCGCCTGTTTGACATTGCCTCCAAGCAGGGGTTCTACGCGGTGGTGGATGCCATCTTGGACGGCGAGGAGTACCAGCGGGTCTTCGGGGAAGATATCGTGCCCTACGAGCGCTACCTCACCCCCGGCGGCCTGGCGCTGCGGCGGATGCGCCCCGGCTCCACCGACATGGCAGTGACCAAGCCCATTCGCACCGACGAGGACATTCCGCTATTTGTCAAGTTGGGCCAGCCCCAGGACATGCCTTCCGGCGAGCTGGAAATCCAGCGGCGGGCTCAGCAGGGGGTGCCCAAGGTACGCCAAGAGATCCCCATCTTCAAGCTCACCAGCCTGGCCAACAAAGCGGAAGTGAACAACCTCATCCGCGCCGCCTATCGGCAGGTCTTCGAGCGGGATATGGACATCTACAACATCAGTGCCGAGCTCAGCTCCGCCGAGTCCAAGCTGCGCAACGGCGAGATCACCGTCAAGGAGTTCATCGAGGCGCTGGGGTGTTCAGAGCTGTACCGCTCCGAGTTCTATGCCCCCTATCCCAATACCAAGGTGATCGAGCTGGGCACCAAGCACTTTCTGGGCCGTGCGCCCCTCAATCAGCAGGAGATCCGCAAGTACAACCAGATCTTGGCCACCCAGGGGGTGAAAGCCTTTGTGCGCGCTTTGCTGAACACCCAGGAATATCGGGATCTCTTCGGCGAAGACACGGTGCCCTATCGCCGCTTCCCCACCTTGCCGGCGGCCAACTTCCCCAACACCCAGGAGCTGTACGGTCGTCTCACCAAGCAAAACCGCGAGCTGGTGGTGCCCAGCTTCAGCCCTGTGGGCAATGACCGTAGCTAGATGGGGCTCTCAACTGCTCTCTTTCTTGTGAGAGAGGGGTCGGGGGTGAGGGGAGAGACGAGTTAGCTCCACAAAGGCAGGGGGGATTGGGCTTCATAGCCCAAATGCCGTAGCGCAGCGGGAGTGACCACTCGGCCACGGGGTGTACGCTGCAAGTAGCCGATCTGCAACAGATAAGGCTCATACACTTCTTCAATGGTTTGGGGATCCTCACCCGTCACCGCGGCCATCGTCTCCAAGCCAACCGGCCCTCCACCGAACTGCTCCACCAGCACCGTCAGAAGCTTGCGATCTGTCCAATCCAGCCCCATAGGATCCACCTGGAACAGCTCCAGAGCGGCTGCTGCCACTTCTCGGCTAATGTGGCCGTCCCCTCGCACCTGGGCGTAATCTCGCACCCGCTTGAACAGGCGGTTGGCAATGCGGGGTGTGCCCCGAGAACGGCGGGCGATCTCTGCAGCCCCTTCTGGATCGGTGGAGACATTCAAGAGGCGAGCCGTGCGCAGCACGATCTGCACCAGCTCGTGAGGCTCGTAAAAGCGCAGCCGTTGCACATGGCCAAAGCGATCCCGCAGCGGAGAAGTGAGGGCGCCAATGCGGGTTGTGGCCCCGATGAGGGTAAAGCGTTCCAAGGGCAGAGAGGTGATGCGGGCAGAGCGACCTTTGCCAATGGTGATATCAAGACGAAAATCCTCCATCGCCGGATAGAGCAATTCTTCTGTAACCTTGGGCAGGCGGTGGATCTCGTCAATAAACAACACATCCCCCCGCTTCAAGCGCACCAAATACCCGGCAATGTCGCGGGGGCTCTCCAAAGCCGGCGCGGTGGTCATGTAGAACTGGGATCCCATTTCTGCCGCCAGCACTGCCGCCACCGTGGTTTTGCCTAAGCCGGGCGGGCCGTAGAACAGCAGGTGATCCAAGGGCTCTTGGCGAGCGCGGGCCGCTGCAATGGCAATGGAAAGCACTTCCTTAAGTTCCGTCTGGCCGATGTATTCCGCCAGAGTGCGCGGGCGAAGCGATTCTTCCTGGGCTTCACCGAGGTGGGCTTGCGGCTGCAACAGGGCAGAGGGATCCGCTTCCCTTTCCCCGGCAAGGCTCAACTCCTCGCTTTCTTTTCTCCAGGCTGAAGACTTTTGCTGCCGCCGCTTGGGGCTCTCAGCGTTCTGGCCTGCATCTCGAGAAGAAATAATTGCCATGTTCCTAAGTCACAGAGGCAATGGCCCCAATTTAACCCCAGAAAAGCTCCAGGCAAGATTGCTGCAGAAAAAAAGAAAAAGACCCCCCGGCATTGGCCAGGGGATCGTCTGCTTTTGTCAAGCCGTCAGGTCAGACCATCAGCCACGCACCGCAGGCGCCACTTCCACCGCC